>JABDJQ010000046.1 GCA_013002425.1 Gemmatimonadota bacterium | reverse complement strand
GGCTTTGATCGGCGTGTTCGGGAGGTTGATTCCTTTGTGCGAAGTCAGCGGGCCGCCGACGAGAATGCGAGCCGTAATCGTATCGGCGTCGATGTGCTCGGCTTCGAGCTGGAGCGAACCGTCGCTGACGTAGATGAGGTCGCCTACGGATACTTCGTTCGGAAGGGCGGGGTATGTGAGCGAGACTTCGGATTTGTCGCCCGGGACTTTCCGATTCGTGAAGCGAAACAGGTCGCCTTCGTCGAGATGCACGACCCCCTCGGCGATCGGGCCGGTCCGGATCTTGGGACCGGCGAGATCCTGAACGATCGCAATGGCCGCATTGCGTTTTTTCGCGTGTTTTCGAATGAGCCGGATGACCTCGCCGTGCTCTTCGTGTGTGCCGTGTGAAAAATTGAGGCGGGCGACGTTCATCCCGGCGTCGATCAGCTGTCCGAGCTTTCTGTCGGACGCCGAGGAGGGGCCGATCGTGCAGACTATCTTCGTGCGTCTCAAGCGGATCCCTTCGTGCGTTTCCATTCGCTCAGGAGCTCCTGCTCCCGCTCGCGATCGAGGCCGGCTTTCCATTCGTAGTCGTCAGGACGGCTTCCGGTCCACGCGAGTGTATCACGCACGGTTTCCGAAAGAGGACGAAACGCGAGTCCATGGGCGATGCCGTGCGAACAGTCGATCTGAAAGAAGCCCGCGGTATCGGGGGATTCGGGGAGCCAGAGCGGAAGATGGCTCCAGGCCTCGACTTTGTGTTCGGCCAGAAACGCTTCGTCGACCCATTCGAACCGGGCGTCGCTCTTCGCGACGTCGCGGCACGTATTCACGATCGTGTTCATCGTGTGCGGAGCGGACGGTCCTGTCGCGTTGTACGCGCCGTCGCGGTTCGCTTCGATCGCGCCGAGAGTGAAGTGCGCGAGGTCGCGGGCGTCGATGAACTGGTTCGGACGTTCGCGCCGGCCCGGCACCAGCACTTCGCCCCCTTCGGCGACCCGCGAGACCCAGTACGTGAAGCGGTCGGTCGGGTCGTGCGGCCCGACCACGAGACCGGGGCGCACGATCAGCGCCCGCCGTGCGTATGCGTCCCGCACCACGTCTTCGCAAAGTACTTTGAGGGGGCCGTACGATTCGCCCGTAATCTGCTCTGTCGCCGGATCTTCGAGATCGCCGGCCCCGAAGAGGGTGCCGTTCTCGTCGATTCCGATCGTGCTCGTGTCCTTGAAGACGGAAATCGTCGAAATGAAAACGTAGCGTTTCACCCGGTCGCGCAGAAAGTCGACGCTGTAGCGTACGATCCGCGGCACGTAACCGCACGTGTCGATCACCGCGTCCCAGTCTTCATCGCCGAGGCGGGCGAGATCCATCTCGCGGTCGCCCTGTACCGTGGTCTGATTCGGAAAGAGCCCCGGATTCGATTCGCCCCGGTGAAAGATCGTGAGTTCGTGGCCGCGCCGGATCGCCTCTTCCACGATCACACGGCCGACGAATCGGGTGCCCCCCAGAACGAGCAGCTTCATGATGATGCCTCCAGAAGAGAACGAGCGATTTGTACGGTCTGTCCGAGGTGCCGGCGCGCCGCCTGCTCGGGATTATTTTCGTGAACGAGGTCGCCGGCGCGCAGAATCATGCCTTCCCAGCTCCGCGTATACCAGAACCCCGGCGCGTCCGGCTCGGGTAGTGCGCCCTTGCCGTCGAACGGATAGGGTCGTGTATAAAAATACGGCTCGGGGTGGGTGTCGTCGCCGGGTGAGAGGCCGATTCCGATCGAGCGCGCGCTCTCCGGGTCTTCGCCAGGGTCGAGCGAAATGATCACGCCTGTGTCGAAATGGTGCGGCCAGGTGCGGACCGGCGATGCTTCCTCGCCCTGGCGCACGTTCCCGGCGATGCCGCGCAGCAGCAGGTCCGCGTTTGCGAACCACCTGTCGAGTTCGGCGAGCGATTCGTGGTCCGCCGTGAACGGGGCCCCGTTGGCGAAAGGATGGTCGGGAAGTTCGTAATCGGGTTTCGCAAGCGACTTGTCGAGTGCGCCGTTCGTCGCCGCGGCGATCGCGTCGCCGAGGCGCTCGTACACGCTCTGCTGCGTCCTCCCGGCGAGGCGGATGTGCGTCGTGTCGTCGCCGGGCCCGCGCAGTTCGACCACGCCTCTTTCCATGTGGAGCCGGACCGAAAGCGCGTCGTCCGGGCCGAAGGGGCGCCCTGTGAATGCGCCGTCCTCGTAGCCCATGTTCGTGTGGCTGTCGTCCGGCTTCGGCGTGCCGTACGTCATCGCGGTCGAAGCGAGCACCTGCGCCGCGTGGTGCAGCTGGAGACGCGCATCGGCGAGGTCCGGCGGCGGTTTCCCGCCGAACGGTTTCCAGTCACGTTTTGCCATGACCCAAGCGGCTCCCTTCGTTCGATGTACCGCCCGCGATCCCCTATTCGAGAAACGTCGCGATCTCGCCGAGCGGTTTCTTCGTGATGCGCGGCACGCGCGCGTCGTCGGCCGGGTGTCCGACAACCAGCAGCAGAAACGGACGCTCGTGTGCGGGGCGTCCCAGGATCGCGTTCAGGAATTTCATCGGGCTCGGCGTATGCGTCAGCGTGGCGAGCCCCGCGTCATGAAGAGCCGCGATCAGGAATCCGGACGCGATCCCGACCGATTCGTTCACATAGTAGTTCTTGATGCGGCCGCCCTTGCCGTCGGGTTCGTAGCTCTCGCTGAAGATCGCGATCAGATAGGGCGCCGTTTCCAGAAACGGCTTCTGTTCGTCCGTGCCGAATGGAGCGAGCGCGTCGAGCCACTCCGCGGGCGCGCGTCCGCCGTAAAAAGCGTGCTCTTCGTCTTCCGCCGCTTCCCGAATCTGCGCCTTGATCGCCGGATCCGAAACGATAGCGAAATGCCACGGCTGACGATTGGCGCCGTTCGGCGCAGAAGCCGCGGCGCGCACGCACTGCTCGATCACACCGCGCGGCACCGGCCGGTCCGAGAAATCGCGTACGGTGCGGCGGGTACGAATCCGTTCGTAAAACGATCGGGCGCGTTCCAGCATCTCTTCTTCGGTGTAGCGGGGGAGTGGCGGGAGTGGCTGCGATTCGTAAGTCACGATGCTTCTCCGTGTTCTCAGTCGATATACCCGAGGGCGCGCAGGCGCTCTTTCATCTCGTCGTCGTGTTCGGTCGCGATCGCGCGCGACCCGCGCGGCGAAGCGCCTTCGTACGTACCCGACCGCAACACCGGTTTCGCCGCGAGAAACGAAGGCGTCATCACCTCCTCGAGCGCGCGCCCTGCCATGTCGTCCGGCACGGGGAGTCCGAGCAGCGCGAGGATGGTCGGCGCGATGTCGTACACGTCCGCGTCACGCACTTCACCGGGCTCGATTCCCGGCCCCTTCAGAATGAGTATGCCGGGATCCTGCTTCGAGTGCTTCCCCGATACGAGTTCCGGATCGACCTCGGGCTTCTCCTCGAGCCCCGCCATGGCCGGGATGTCGCGGTCGAGCGTCTTGTTCGCCGTGATGCCGTGATCCGAGACGATCATGTACGTCGTGTTCTCGGGGAAAGCGGTCATCATCTCGCCGAGAAGCCGGTCGTAGATCACGTAGTTCTGCTCGATCACGTCCCCGAACGTCTCGACTCCGTCTTCGGCGACGGCAAACGAGAACTCGTCCGGCGCGTGGTACTTCCAGTAGCGGTGCTGCGACGAGTCGAGAGAGTGCGTATAGAAAATGTAGAGGTACGCGGGATTCTTCTCGAGCAGACGGAGCGATTCGCGAAACAGGTTCACCTCGGAGCGGTAGACGTTCGCGAGCCACGGCGTCGGGATCAGGCCGGGCGCGTCTTCGAGCGCCCAGTCGTTGTTCAGGAGCGCTCGAATCGTGGCTTCCTGTTCCTCGGGCGGGTGAACGAGCCCGTCGAGATCGGGGTAGAACTTCATATGCCCGCTGATTTCGAAGCCGAGCACCTCTTCGACCGGCCAGGAGACGAGCAGGTTCGTGAGGCCGACGGGAATGCCGGTGTCGTTCGCGATGTTCCATACGGCTTTCACGCGTCGCATGTTGGTCGTGACGGGCACGGAGCGGCGTTCGAAGAAGAGATCGGCGAATCGCTGCACGGGGAATGTCGCGGGCAGTTCCGCAGGCTGCTGAAACCCGGGGATTACATGTCCCTGATCTTCGAGAAACCAGCGAATCCCGTGTTCTTTCGGTGACTTTCCGGTCCAGATCGTAGTCCAGATGACGGGCGACCAGTTCGGGGCCATCGAACCGAGTTCCGACCAGGCGGCCCCGTCGAGAAGCCGGGCGATGTGCGGCAGCATGCCGCGCTCGAGAAGCGGTCGAAGCACTTTCCAGGCCGCGCCGTCCCATCCGATCACGACGACCGCGGGGACCGGGGCTTCGTCGAGCAGCAGCTCGGCTCGTCCGCTTTCGATCGCCGCGAGAGTGCCGGGAGGAAGTTCGTTTTCGTCGCCGCCCGCGCCGGGCGCCCCCCCGCGCGGGGCGTCGGGCCGCAGCAGGAAGAAGGCGAAGAGCGCGAACAGCACGCCCGCGATCAGCGTGCCCGTGGAGCGCACGCGAACGGCCAGTTCCGCGAGGACGAATCCGGCGGCGAGCCCGAGCGGAATCGAGACCACCGCGGCGGTTCTGGCCGAAAATCCGGGTATCCATTTCTGCCCGAACAGAACGAGTACGACGAGGGCCGTTCCGGTGAGGCCGGCGGCGATACGATCACGCGTGGATGCTTTCTGAATGAAGCGGGAGGCTGCGAAGCGCATGACGAAACCGGTCGCCACGGCGGCGAGAACCATGGCTGCGAGACTGATTGCGAAAAGCACCCACCAGGGGCCGGAGTTACCGGTCTGGCCGGCGCGCGCGGCGAGTCCGGCGCCGATCCCGGCCCCGAGGCCGAGAACGAGCGCGTAACGCCCGGTCGAGAGGGAAATCGGTTTCACGGTCCATTCCTCCAGCAACCCGCAGTATGGCCCTCCCCGGAAGAAATTACAAATCGCGGGAGAACCGGAACGTTCCATTCATTGTAATATGAGAAGCCGCCGGCGGATGCCGGCAAAGGAGTACGAACCATGCGCCGATTTCTCGTCATCTTTCTGCTCGTTCCGCTTGTCGCCGCGCTCGTCGCCTACGCGGGGCTCAAGATCCTCGTGAAGCCCGAGGAGGTGCGCGACTGGATCAGCGGGAATCTGTCGCGTCAGCTCGGCGTCGAGATCGCCATGGGCCAGGTGAAGCCTTCGCTCTGGCCGTTCGGCGTCCGAATCGCGGACGGCCGCATCGCGAACCCGGCCCCTGACGCCGACGCGCCTCTCGCCACGCTCGAAAGCGGGGAGATTTCGCTTCGCCTGCGTTCGCTGCTGCAAAAGCGGATCGAACTGTCGGGCGCCGCGCTGCAC
>JABDJQ010000013.1 GCA_013002425.1 Gemmatimonadota bacterium | reverse complement strand
ACGCGCAAATCATCAACGACGCCGAAGGGAAAACGCTCCTGGCAGTCACTACGGCTTCCAAGGAATTTCTGAAGCAGGCGAAGAAGTCGAACAAGATGGAACGTTCGACCCTGCTCGGTAAGCTTCTGGCCGAAAAGGCGAAAGAAGCGGGGCTTTCCAAGGTCCAGTTCGACCGTGGCGGTTTTGCTTATCACGGCCGCGTCCGCGCCTTTGCGGAAGGCGCGCGCGAGGGAGGACTGGATTTCTAATGAAGATGTATAGAGGAAGAGGAATGGGCGGCCATCGTCGCCGCGAGCCGGAAGACGGGTTCCAGGAACGCGTGATCTTCATCAACCGCGTGGCCAAGGTCGTGAAGGGGGGGCGTCGCTTCAGCTTCACCGCCCTGGTAGCGGTCGGCGACGGCAAGGGTAAGGTCGGCACCGGGCTCGGCAAGGCGCGCGAAGTCGCGGAAGCGATTCGCAAAGGGAACGAAAACGCGCGCAAGACGCTGAAGACGATCCCGCTCATCAACGGCACGCTCCCGCACGAGATCGTGGGCCGCTTCAACGCGGGCCGCATCTGGATGAAGCCCGCATCGGAAGGTACCGGCGTAATCGCCGGCGGTCCGGTCCGCGCCATTCTGGAAGTGGCGGGCGTCAAGAACGTACTCACGAAGTGCATCGGCACGAACAATCCGCACAACGTCACGAAAGCGACGATGGACGGACTGGGTTCGCTCCGCCGGGCGCGCGACGTCGCGGCCAGCCGCGGCATGTCCCTGCGCCAGCTCTTCGGGATGGAGGAAGCCAGCCATGGCGAAGACGCTTAGGATCACGCAGTACCGCTCGGCGATCGGCCGTTTGAAAGTGCAGAAGGTCACGCTCCGGACGCTCGGCATCAAAAAGCTGAACCACTCGGTGGAGCACAAGGATACGCCCCAGATCAGGGGCATGATCAACAGAGTCTCTCACCTGGTTCGGGTCGAGGAGGTTTGATCGCATGGAAGAGTTGAAACTCAATAATATCGCGGCCAATCCGGGTGGCGTGAAGAAGCGGAATCGCGTCGGGCGCGGCCCGGGCAGCGGCAACGGCAAGACGTGCGGCAAAGGGCACGGCGGCCAGAATTCGCGCGGTTCCGGAAAAGTGGCGCCGTGGTTCGAAGGCGGCCAGATGCCGCTCCAGCGCCGTATTCCGAAACGCGGCTTCACGAACATCTTCAAGACGGAATACCAGCTCGTGAACGTTTCCGATATCGACCGGCTGCAGGGCGCGGCCGAGATCGACGCGGCCGTTCTCGCGAAGAACGGTCTGATCCGGAACGCGAAGAAGCTCGTCAAACTGCTCGGCGACGGCGAAGTGAAGGGGTCTTACAAGATCACCGTCAACAAAGCCAGCAAGAGCGCGGTCGAGAAAATCGAAGCGGCGGGCGGGTCGGTCACGATCATTCCGACGAAGTCGAAAAAGCTCGAGAAGTTTAAAAAGAAGATCTAACGGTCGACCGGAGACAACGAATCGATGATCGATAAGCTTCAAAATATATTCAAGATCCCGGAGCTCCGGCGGCGTGTTCTTTTCACGCTTTCGATTCTGGTGATCTACCGGCTCGGGAGTCACATTCCGAGTCCGGGCGTGAATTCCGCCGCGCTGGAGTTTTTCTTCCAGCAGAACGCGGGCACGCTCTTCGGGCTTTACGACATGTTCGCGGGCGGAAATCTGTCGAAGGCGACGATTTTCGCGCTCGGCATCATGCCTTACATCAGCGCCTCGATTATTTTCCAGCTGCTGACGTCGGTCGTGCCGTTCTTCGAAAAGCTGCAGAAGGAAGGCGAAGAAGGCCGGAAGAAGATTACGCAGTATACGCGTTACGCGACGGTCGTCCTCGCTTCGGTGCAGGCGTTCGGGATCGCGATCTTCCTCGAGAGCATTCAGGCGCAGGCGGCGGCCGAAATCGGGGGGCTGGCGACGAATTCCGGCCTCGGATTCAGGCTGTTGACGGTTCTGACTCTGGTGGCGGGCACCATTTTCGTGATGTGGCTCGGTGAGCAGATCACGGAGCGCGGCATCGGGAACGGAATCTCGCTGATCATCTTCATCGGAATCGTCGCGCAATATCCGAGCGACTTTCTGAAGACGGTCCAGGTTCTGCAGGCCGGAACGCTTTCGCCGTTCCTGCTGGCGTTCATACTGGTGCTGATGGTAGGCGTGATCGCGGGAGTCATTCTGATTACACAGGGGCAGCGGCGCATACCCGTGCAGTACGCGAAACGGATCGTCGGCCGCAAGGTATACGGCGGCCAGAGCACGCACATTCCGCTTCGCGTGAACACGTCGGGCGTGATCCCGATCATCTTCGCGCAG
>JABDJQ010000010.1 GCA_013002425.1 Gemmatimonadota bacterium | reverse complement strand
AAGGAGTGGGGCGCGACCGTGCTTACGAAAACGGAGTTCGTGGCGGCGACCAGCCAGGGTGATCGCGGATGGGACGTGACGCTGCGGGGCGGATGCGAAGAAACCGTGTCGGCGCGGGCCATCGTGAACGCCGCCGGCCCGTGGGTGAACGGAGTGGCCGAGCGCATTCGTCCGGCGCCCGAAACGCGCCCGATCGATCTCGTGCAGGGAGCGCATGTCGTCGTGCCGGGATCGCCCGGCGATTCGATCTACTATCTCGAGGCGCCTTCCGACGGACGCGCCGTCTTCGCGATGCCTTGGGGGAGCGACACGCTCGTAGGCACCACGGAAACGGTGCACACGGGTTCTCCGGAGACCGCCGCGCCGACTCCGGAGGAAGAGCGTTACCTGCTCGACGTCTTTACGCACTACTTCCCGGCTCACGCGAACGGCGGAGAACCGGCCGTTCTGGGGTCGTTCGCGGGGCTCCGCGTCCTTCCGGCAACCGGCGATTCGCCTTTCCGACGATCGCGCGAAACCGGCATCGTGCTCGATTGCGCGAGCGGCGCGCCCTGCGTCAGCATCTACGGTGGTAAGCTTACGACGTGGCGCGTAGCGGCCTCGCGCGTGCTGGACCGTCTCGTCGCCACAGGGGCGCTCGGCCTGAAAGAGCCGAGAGAGCCCGAGCCGTCGCTCGATTGACGCGTTCCAGCGGAGAGCGCGGCAAGCCGATCAGTCGAACGGGGGGACCGGCGCGCTCCGGTTCCGGAAGTGGAGATCGCAGGGCATGAAGCAAACGACGAATCGCGCGGCGGGCGCCGGGGGCGCTGTGCACGATGCGCCGCAGCAGCGACGACGAATTCCCCGTCTTGTCGCCGCGGCCGTCGTCTGCACGCTCGCGATCGTGGCCTGGAAGATCGCGGGATCACCCGGGTTCACCGCCATGCATCGTTCCCCGCTCGGAATCACGCTCAAGGAGTGGACGTACTGGCCGGCATACAATCTCGTCGTCGATACGATCGTCCACCCGCTCTTCTGGATTCTGTTCGGCGGAATTCTCGTTCTCGAAAAACTGTTCCCCGCCCGGCGGGAACAGAAGGTTCTCAGCGGCAGTTTCGCCCAGGACCTCGTCTGGTTCTTCTTCTCGACGACGATCGGCGTCACGCTGATCGGGATTTACGTTACGTTGCTTCGCGATTTCTACGCCGACCATCTCGCGTTTCTTACCGTCGAACCGCTTCGGTCGCTTCCCTCATGGGCCCGCTTTGCATGGGGCGCTCTCTTTACGGATTTTCTGCGCTGGTTTCATCACTGGATTCGCCACGTAGTGCCCGTGTTCTGGCATTTTCACGCCGTGCATCATTCGCAGAAACAGCTGAACATGTTCACGCAGTTTCGATATCACATTCTCGAGTACATCATCGCGCATACGGTCAGTACAATTCCTCTCCTGATGTTTTCGCTCGACATGCCCGTGATTATTGCCTGGAACGTCTTTCACATGTGGTTCACTCGTTTTTATCACGCGAACATTCGCATGAACCTGGGGCCGCTCCGTTATGTGTTCGTAACGCCGCAGTCGCA
>JABDJQ010000003.1 GCA_013002425.1 Gemmatimonadota bacterium | reverse complement strand
AGCTCGTTCTATCCCGCGAAGCAGCGTGAGACGCCCGTCAAGAGCCAGCTGATCGTTCCGTTCGACTTCTTCCTGAACTCGTCCGGCTAGATCGTCATGGTACATGACGTACGCGCCATGCTGCATGACGTGGTAACCCTGCTTGCGTCACCCGCCATGCTCTTCCAGTCACTCCGGGAGCGACCGCGCTGGATCGGCGCCGTGGTCACGCTGATCGTCGTTTCCGCTGCGGCGTTTTTCCTGGCGCGCGCGGAGATCGCCGCATATACAAAGGAAGCCGCGGTCTTGTCCGCACGCGAGCAGAACGAAGCGTCGGTTGCCGAGATCGAGACGTTCTTCGAGAGCCCACTCTTTACGGCGGTTCTGGTCGTCTCTCCGGTTGCGCTCACGTTCTTGAGCATTGCGATCTACAGCCTTGTGGGACTCGTCCTGCTCGCGGTAACGGGAGGGAGCGAGGAACCGCGCCCGTACGGAAAGCTTTTCCAGGCCGCGCTCTGGGCGAAGCTCGTCGAGATCCCGCACCTGCTCCTCTGGACCCCGCTCGTGCTGGCAAAAGGCTCGCCCGAAATCTTCCTCGGCCCGGCCGCGATCGTCACGGCGGACCCGAAAAGCCGCCTGTTCTCGCTCATGGCTTCGTTCGACCTCTTCCACATCTGGTTTATCGTTCTCTTCGTCCTCGGCGTGCGGATCATGCTTGCTGTAGAATGGCCTCGAGCTGTTCTCGTTGCCGCCGTGCCGTGGTTCTCGTGGCAGTTCCTGAAACTACTGTGGGTTTGACTGGGAAACCAAGCCTCTCCGAACGTCGTATAAGAAAGACAAAGAAAACAGGGAGGTCGGAAGATATGGTTCGTATGTTGATGTACAAGATCGCGATCATCGGCGTCCTGCTGTCGGCGCCCCCGGCGTGGAGCGCTCCCGGCGAGGAAGTCGCCTCGCACGTCCGCGCCATCGAGTCCGGGGTACCGGTTGAAATCGACGTCTGCGTGCGCGTGGCGCTTGCGCTGAACCCGTCGCTTCAAGCCAGCAGCGCCAGCGTCGGGCAATCGGAGAAGGCGATCCTGCAGGGATACGCCAACTATCTCCCGACCGTGACCGCGGACTTTCAGGCGTTTCGCACACGCGGAAACTCGACGGATAACCGCGGTACGTTCGACGCCGATCGCGATCGCTTCGGGTCGAGTGTTTCGATTCGCCAGAATTTTTTCACGTATTCAGGCTACAAGGACATCGGCCGCCTCAAGAACGGTGCCGAGTCCGCGCGCGCGCGCCATGAAGCGGAGCGTCAGCTGATTGTCGAGCAGGTCAAGAACGCGTGCTACGAAGT
This sequence comes from Gemmatimonadota bacterium, assembly GCA_013002425.1. GTDB lineage: Bacteria > Orphanbacterota > Orphanbacteria > Orphanbacterales > Orphanbacteraceae > JABDJQ01. Next base: position 2,313 of record JABDJQ010000003.1, on the reverse strand, counting down.
GCTGAAAGCCGACGATCTTCTCGATGTCGCCGTTGAAAAGCTGAAGGACGGCGAAGGGCAGCTGAAGCTTGCGGAGAAGCGGAAGGAAGTCGGCGCCGGCACCAAGGCCGACGTATTGAAAGCGCAGGCGCAGGTCGAATCGAACCGCCTCGAGAACATTACGGCAGAGAAGAATCGCAAGTCCGCGCGCGCCAATCTGCTCTCGCTGCTCGGCCTCGACGTCAACCTTCCGATCAACGTAAAGGATCCCGTTCCGATCGAGGCGCCGATCCCGTCTTTCGACGATATCCTGGACCGCGCTCTCGCGAACAGGCCGGACCTTCTCGAAGATCAGTTCGCGCTGGCGTCGGCCAACGACGCCGTGGGAGCGACCAAGGGCGAGTGGTATCCGAATCTCAGCGGATCGTTTTCCGTGAACTGGGGTGATGAAGAACTGACATCGAGTCTCTGGGACGAATCGCGCCGGAGCTGGACCGCGGGACTGTTCGTGAACGTTCCGCTCTTCGACGCCGGGCGGCTTTCGCGCATTCGGCAGAACCGGGCTTCGGTATCCGCTTTCGAATGGGAACTCGAACGGAATCGACAGGCGGTGGCGCTCGAACTGAAAGAAGCCCTTCTGACGCTCGAAGAAAGCCGCAAGCGTATCGGCGTCGCCGATCGCAACATTGAAGCCGCCGAAGAGGATCTGCGCGTTTCGCAGGGGAAATACCAGCACGGGCTCGTTCCACTGCTCGACGTGATCCAGGCGCAGGTCGCCCTTGCCGAGGCGCGTTCGAGTCGTGTCGAAGCCGGATACGCCCACCTGGCCGCGTGGGCCGCGCTCGATCGCGCGGTCGGGGGAAAAGACTGATCCATGAGCACTCTGATCGAAGCGAGGAATCTGTCGAAAACGTACGATCTCGGACGGACGCAGGTGCACGCTCTTCGCAATGTCTCCTTCACGATCGACAAGAACGAGTACATCGCGATCATGGGACCGTCAGGCTCGGGCAAGTCGACGCTCATGAACCTGATCGGATGCCTCGACACCGCGACGAGCGGAGAGTACTCTCTCGACGGCGAAGAAGTTTCTCATCTGAACGATGATCGCCTCGCCTCGATTCGCAATCGCAAGATCGGCTTCGTATTCCAGACCTTCAATCTGCTGCCGCGGGCCGATATCTTCAAGAATGTCGAGCTTCCTCTGATCTATGCCGGTCTCAAGAAGGCGGAACGTGCGGCACGGGTGCGGGAGGCGATCGAATCGGTCGGGCTCACGGACCGCATCGACCACCGACCGAACGAACTGTCGGGCGGGCAGAGACAGAGAGTCGCGATCGCGCGCGCGCTCGTCAATCATCCCTCGATCATTCTTGCCGATGAACCGACCGGGAACCTTGACTCGCAGACCGGGAAAGATATCCTGAACCTGTTCGAAAATCTTCAGAAGAACGGCAACACGATCATTGTCGTCACGCACGAAGAAGAGGTGGCGCGCCGCGCGCACCGCATCATTCGCATTCGTGACGGCGAGATCGAAGAGGACGTGCGCCTGCAGAAGGAGGGGACGGTCTCGTGAATCGCCTGCAGGTGACGGCGCCCCTCGTCCATATGCGCAAGGAACCTTCGGACGCGGCCGAACTCGTGAACCAGGCGCTCTTCGGCGAAACCGTCGAAGCGGCCCCGGCGTCGGGGGGCTGGAGCGAGGTTTGCACCGCCGACGGCTACACCGGTTTCTGCGAGACGAAGTTTCTGGACGGGCGCGACGCGACTTCGCCGGACGCCGGAACGGGAAGCGCCGCCTTCGTGACCGCACGCGAGTCAAGGCTTCTGTCCGGCGGCAGTGATGAACCCGTCATGCGACTGTCGTACGGCTCCCGTATTGCACTGGCCCCTGACTACGCGGACGGAAGCGACCCGGTCGTCACGCTTCCCGAATACGGCCGGGAGTCATCGAGGAGAATCCCGGTCGCGGACGTCGTCCTGCCCGGCGCGATGGCGCCCGCGGGCGCGACACCCGACGCGATTCTGGCCGAGGCCGTGAAGTTCCTCGGCGTGCCGTATCTCTGGGGGGGACGAAGCGCCTGGGGTGTCGACTGCTCCGGGCTCGTCCAACTCGTCTTTGCGCGGTTCGGCATCGCGATCGCGCGCGACAGCAGGGACCAGTTTCTGGCGGGGGAAGCGGTGAGTGGAGATCCGGCGGCAGGGGACCTGCTCTTTTTCGGGCGCGAACGCGTGACGCACGTCGGTTTCGCGCGTGGCGACGGCACGTTTCTACATGCCTCGGGTTGGGTCCGCGTCAACTCGCTCGACCCCGCTTCCCCGGTTGCGCGA
>JABDJQ010000800.1 GCA_013002425.1 Gemmatimonadota bacterium | reverse complement strand
CGATTATACCCGTCCCGGCGCATTCCGACAACGCCGCGCCCCCGGGAGCCCGGCGGCCCTTCTAGTACGTCGATATATAGCGTTCCTGCTCCCACGGATGCACCATCGAGAGGTAATCGAGCCACTCGGCCTTCTTGCCCGCGATGTAGTGTTCTGCGATGTGGTCGCCGAGCGCCGCCTTGACGACGTCGTCCTTCTCGAGAGCCTCGATCGCGGCGCCGAGGTCGATCGGCAGGTCCGAGATCTTGTGACGGCGCTGCTCGCGCACACTCATCTGATAGATGTTCTTGTTCACGGGCGGACCGGGGTCGATATCGCTCGCGATGCCGTCGAGCCCGGACGCCAGCATTACGGATAGCGCGAGATACGGGTTCGCGGCCGGATCCGGTACGCGCAGTTCGACGCGCGTGCCGATGCCGCGGCGATCGGGAACGCGCACGAGCGGCGAACGGTTCTTCTCCGACCACGCGACTTTCGTCGGCGCTTCGAACCCGGGCACGAGACGCTTGTACGAATTGACGAGCGGGTTCGTGACAGCCAGAAATCCGCGCGCGTGCTTCAGGAGTCCGCCGATATACCGGATGCATACTTTCGAGAGCTCGTACTCGGCGCTCTTCGAATGGAAGATGTTCTTCCCCCCTTTGAACAGCGACTGGTGACAGTGCATTCCCGAACCGTTCACGCCGTAGAACGGCTTCGGCATGAACGTGGCGTGCATGTTGTGCTGGGCCGCGATCTTGCGCACGATGAACTTGAACGTGACGAGATTGTCGGCGGTGTCGACCGCGTCGGCGTACTTGAAGTCGATCTCGTGCTGACCGGGAGCGACTTCATGATGCGCCGCCTCGACTTCGAACCCCATCATCTCGAGATGATGCACGACGTCGCGCCGCACGTCCTCGCCTTCGTCCACCGGAGACAGGTCGAAGTAGCCGGCCGAATCGTGCGTTTCCGGAACGATGTCGCCGTCGTCGTCGAGCGGCAGCAGGAAGAACTCGGCTTCGGGGCCCGCCATCATCGAATAGCCCTTCTTCTTCGCCTGAGCCACGACACGCTTCAGCGCCGAGCGGGGACAACCCTCGAACGGCCGCCCGTCCGGATACACGACGTCGCAGATGAGCCGCGCCGTCCCCCAGGTGTCGCCCGAGCGCCACGAAAAAATGCGCCAGGTGTCGAGATCGGGGTGCAGCACCATATCCGACTCTTCGATCCGCGAGAAGCCCTCGATCGAAGACCCGTCGAACAGGATCTGGCCGTCGAGCGCTTTCTGGAACTGGCTTCTCGGAACCTCCACGTTTTTCAAGACACCGTGGATGTCCGTGAACATGAGTCGCAGGAAGCGGACGTTGTGCTTGTCCGCCATCTTGATGATTTCGCGTTTTGTCATGATTCTCCCTGTTTTGGCGCGTATGGCCCAAACACCGAAATGTGCAGAGTGACACCGAAAACTTGTACGTTTGACACTATTATCGACCTCCCAAAGCCTCCGATCAAGCCAAATGTGCAGATCGTAAGAAATTATCGTGACACCGCGACAGAGCGAAATGCGCCTCGAGGGCCTCATCGTACGCTCGATTTCGGCCGATAAGGAGGGGAACAGGAGGCTTTCATGGCGCGAATTGACGCGATTTTCAAGATGGTTCTCGAGGAGGGCGCTTCGGACCTCCACATGGTTACGGGGGCCCGCCCGATGCTCCGGCAGCAGGGCGAGATCCGGCCGATCGATTTCGACGAGCTCACGCCCGAGCTCGCCAGTGCGCTGCTCACCGAGATCATGTCGCCGGACGAACTCGCGGAGTTCGAGCGTGAAGGGGACGTCGACTTCGCGTACGACGTGCCCGGCATGGTCCGGCTGCGCTGCAATATTTATCGCCAGCAGCGGGGGATCGCCGGCTGCTTCCGGCTTCTTCCCACATCGATCATGACGCTCGGCGAGCTGGGCCTGCCCGATCACCTGATCAAGTTCACGGAGTTCGAAAAGGGGCTCGTGGTCGTAACGGGAACGACGGGAAGCGGCAAGTCGTCGACGCTGGCGGCATTGATCGATCATATCAACCGCACGCAGAAGATGCACATCCTGACGATCGAGGATCCGATCGAATACGTGCACAAGAACCGCAATTCACTCGTAAATCAAAGGGAAATCGGGGCGAATTCCGTTTCGTTCGCGCGCGCCCTGCGCGGAGCGCTTCGGGAAGATCCCGACATCATTCTCGTCGGAGAAATGCGCGATCTCGAGACGATCGAACTGGCGCTGACCGCGGCGGAAACCGGGCACCTCGTATTCGGAACGCTGCATACGCCGAGCGCGCACCAGACCGTGGACCGCATCATCGATTCGTTTCCGGCCGACCGCCAGGAGCAGATTCGCACCTCGATGTCGGAGAGCCTGCGCGGCGTGATCGCACAGAAGCTGCTTCCGCGCGCCGAGGGGAAAGGGCGTGTGGCGTGTCTCGAAGTACTGAACTGTACGAACGCGATCGGTGCGCTGATCCGCGACGGAAAGACGTTTCAGATCCCGTCGATGATGCAGGTCGGAAAGAAAGACGGCATGCTGCGCATGGACGACGAACTCGTTCGACTCGTGAAGGAGAAGGTCATCACGGCGGAGGCCGCCTATCGCGTGGCCACGCAGAAGGACATGATCCGCCCGTTCCTGCCGCGCACGACCGAGAAGGCGGCGCCCGCCGGAGCGACGGTGGCCGGCGCGCGATGAGTTTCGAACCGATCACAGGATCTCTCGAGAGACTCGTCTCGAAAAAGAAAATGGGGGAAGACGACGCGAAGCGACTCGCACCGAACCTCCCCCGGACTCTTCCTGTTGATCCCGGCTAGCGACATTCGCCTGCCGGCAAAACCCGCCGGCGTCACCGACTACGAAGCGTCTTCTTCCTTGCGCTGCAGAACGATCTTGACGTTCTGGTTGTGCCGGAACTCCTCGAAGTACTGCTTGAGTTCGTTCATCCGCTCGATCGGAATCCGATTCTGCTGCGGCTCGAGGTCGTACGTCATCTGATATTCGATGTAGTTGATCGTGACGAAGCTGTCGGTCGGCACGACTTCCACGGAGTCGCCGGTCACGAGCGTGTCGAAGACGTCGAGGAAATCGGTTCCCGCCAGCCACTCCATGCTGAGCTGCAG
>JABDJQ010000798.1 GCA_013002425.1 Gemmatimonadota bacterium | reverse complement strand
CCATCGCGCTGCTGCTCGCGCTGAACCGCAAAGTGCACCGCGCGTACAACCGCGTGCGCGACGGCAATTTCGCACTGGAGGGTCTTCTCGGATTCGATATCCACGGCCTGACCGCGGGCGTGATCGGAACGGGAAAGATCGGAAGAATCGTCGCGCGCATCCTGATGGGATTCGGCTGTCACGTGCTCGTGAACGACCCGTACCCGCATGCGGAGTTCGCGAAGACGGGGGTGCGATACGTGCCGCGCGACGAACTGATCGCGTCGTCCGACATCATCACGCTGCACTGCCCGCTGACGCCCGAGACGCATCACCTGATCGACGCGGACGCGCTGGCCCGCATGAAGCCGGGGGCCACGCTGATCAACACGAGTCGCGGCGCGCTGGTCGACGCGGTTGCGGTGGTCGAAGCGCTGAAATCGAGCCGGCTGGGATTTCTCGGACTCGACGTCTACGAAGAGGAGTCCGACCTCTTCTTCGAGGATCTCTCGAGCCAGGTGATTCAGGACGACGTGTTCGCGCGCCTCACGACTTTCCCGAACGTCATCATCACCGGGCACCAGGCTTTCTTCACGCGGAACGCGCTCGAGAACATCGCCAGCACCACGCTCGGAAACGTCCGCGAATTCGAAGAGACGGGCGCCTGCGCGAACGAAGTCACGACCGCGCTCCTGGGCGGCTGACGGCATGGCGCGTTTGCGCATGACGCGGATTGCGCATCACGAATGCTGCAGCAGCAGCTTCCCGATCACCGTGAACAGGAGCGCGCTCCGAAGCGTCCAGCCGATCGTGCGAATCCAGTTCGTGCGCACGAGCCTGTCGTGCGCGGCTTCGTCGTACCCGTCCGTCAGAACGACGTGCATCGGAACCTGCAGCGCCCACGTCGACCACCAGACCACGACCAGCAGAGCGAAACCGATCCATGCGAGGGGGAGAGGCAGGATCGGGTGGGGAACGATGACGAGCACGACCGCCGTAGCAAATTCGACGAGCATCGGCGGCACGACCACGCGCGCCGTGAACCGGGAATGATCCGCTTCGAACTGCGCGAAACGCGCGGGATCCGCCAATCGAAACAGCGGATAGTGAACGACTTGCACGTACCAGATGAGGCCCGTCATGAAGAGCGTGGCCGCGACGTGCGCCAGAAGAACGATCGTGATCCCCATAGTAACCAGCCTCCGTGAAATCAGGGCGCGGGCGGACCGGGTTTCCTTGCAATTCCTCAAGTTACAGGCATACTATAAGACATGTAGGCCGGGTCCGACAGAAAGGACGAAGCGGCGAAACCCACCATGAAGAGCCCCGGGTCAAGGCGATCGCACGGTTCCGGAACGGGCGCCGAAGCATCGGAAACCGAGGCTCTTCGCGTCTACCTCGACGATATCGGAAAGATCCCGCGCCTTACGCCCGGGGAAGAGAAGGCGCTCGCCGACCGGATCCAGTCCGGCGATCAGGAAGCGCGGCGCACTCTCATCATCGCCAACCTCCGCCTCGTCGTTACCATCGCCAGACAGTTTCGAAACCAGGGCATCCCGTTTCTCGATCTGATCGAAGAGGGGAACCTGGGCGTCATTCGCGCCGCGGATCGTTTTCTCTCTTCGAAAGGCGTCCGCTTCAGCACCTACGCTTCGTGGTGGATTCGCCAGGGCATCCTGCGCATCCTCGCCGATCGCGGCCGCATGATTCACATTCCGATCTACGTCGTGCAGCTCGTGGCACGCTTTCGCAAAGCCGAACGCAGACTACAGGTGAAGCTCGGACGCGAACCGAGCACCGACGAACTCGCGCAGGAACTCGACCTCTCCCACAAGAAATGCGAAATGGCGCGCAAGCTTCTCGAAAACGTGCAGAACCTCGACTCGATGGCGAGCCTCGACACCGTCGATCAGATCGTGCGCGAGTCGAGCGAAGCCCGCGGTCCGAGCGGCACGCATCTCGTCGAACTGCAGCTCGAGCACGAACGTCTCGATCGGCTGCTCCATCGACTGACCGAACGCGAGGAGATGATCCTGCGCATTCGATTCGGGTTCGACAACGACGAGCCGCATTCGCTCGCGGAAACCGGGCGCCAGCTCGGGCTCAGTCGCGAACGGATCCGGCAGATCGAAGCACGCGCTCTCGGGAAGCTGCGGCGCCTGTTCGATGAGGTGGGGGAGTAGGTTGGCGGGAGCAGAGGAAGAGTGGGGAGCCGCCGGGCTGTCGGGCCTCTCCTCGCCTTCGCCCTGTCGTGCCGCGGCGGAAAGCGAGGTAAGCCCGCGCGTCGTTGCCCGGCCCTCCAATGGGGCTCAGGCTGCGGGGAGCCCGACACCCCGGCGCTCCCGGACCCTGCACTGATTCCCGTCCATTCCCCGCCATCATGAAAAGCCGACGGACTCCCCGGGGTTTTGGGGCGCGGCGAGGGGAAGGGGGAAGAGGCGAGGGGTGGAGCGGGTGGGAAGGGCGGCGCTTGCTCCGGGCG
>JABDJQ010000786.1 GCA_013002425.1 Gemmatimonadota bacterium | reverse complement strand
GTCGAGACCACTTCGCTCTGCATGCCGATGTTCGAGAGTTCGCCGAGCGGCATGAGCAGCGCTTCGTTTCGTTCGAAACCGACGACTTCGGCCGGAATCGGTTCGTCGTGCGCCGCGTTATGGATGTAGCAGAGCTCGCCGACCGACGCCTCGGGGATCACGGCCTTCACGACGATCCCGATCAGGCCCGTCACGCGCCCCTTCACCTCGACCGACGAAACGCGGTCGAGCAACTGGTCGAAGCTGCCGAGATCCAGTCCGTCGGTGAGTTTGCCCATGATCTAGCCCTTCTTGTTGAGCAGCGCGCGCTCCAGCACGCGGAGCTGCGTTTCGAGGCGCGCGTCGATGATGCCGAGATCGCTCTCCACGATGCAGCCGCCCGGGCTCACCGTGTGATCTTCGCGAAGCTCGATCTCCTTGTTCGGACCGACTTCGTCGAGCAGTTTCTTGCGGTTCTTGCGAATCGTCTTCAGATCGTCCGGGTTCACGCGCACTTCGATCTTCTTCTCGGTGCCGATTCCGCGCATCGCGCGAATCACGATGTCCGTCAGCGCGTCGTCGCTCTGCGCGACTTCGCGTCCGAGAATCTTGCCCGCGATCTTGACCGCGAGTTTCAATACGTCGTCGCGCGAATCCTCGAGCAGCTTCTTGCGCTGTTCGCGAAACTCCGCAATCAGGGCGTGCAGTTCGCCGAGGCCGGCTTCGTATCCCTCGTCCTTCGCCTTGGCGCGAATCGCATCGGCTTCGGCCTCCGCGGCAGAAACGATCGATTCCGCCTGCTCCTCGGCGCCCGAGAGGATCTGTTTCCCCTCTTCGCGCGCGGAGTGCACGTCTTTCTTGATGAGCTTCTTCGAAGGAGCGGGGGCCGCACTCTCGCGCGGTTTGTCGTCCGGACGGTCGCCCCCTTTGACGATCTTTCCCTTCATGCGTCCCCTTTCGCGAGCGACCCCGACGTGCTTTGCGTCAGGATGGCGCGCATGCGATCGAGCACTTCGGGCAGCGCGCTTTCGCGTTCGCCTTCGGATCCGGCCGCGGTTTCGTACCACTCGATCAGGCGTTCCCCGAGATCCCGGTGCATGCGCTGCGCCAGGACGCGGACGAACGCCGCCGGTTGTTCAGCAAGCGCGAGGGCGAGTTTGCCGAGGCCGACGAGGCCGACGACATCTCCTTCGCCGCCCGTCGCTTCGACCGCCTGTTTCACGAGATCGACGGCGACGCCGCCCGCGCGGCTCGCTTCATCGTCGGCGGCATCATCCGCCTGTGACTGGCCCTTCAGCAGCTTCGCGATGCGCGCCACTTCGGCCGACTGATAATCTTTCAAAAGCCGCACGACACCTTCGCGGTGCGCGCTGCCGCCCGCGCGCGAAATTTCCCGAAGCCCGAGGTCCTGCACCAGGAGATACAGATCGCGCGGCCTCAGCAGAAGCAGCCCGGCCGCCGGCTGCTCCTCGCGCGGGCGATCGCCGAGCAGCGTGAACCGCGCGTGCACCGTGCGGCGAAGCGCCGCGGCAAGCGCGGGAGCCGGCTTCGGAACGTCGAGATCCGCGGACTTCGCGCCGCGCATCTTCGGCCAGATCGCGCGGAGCAGCTCTTTCGGAGCGTCGCCGCGAAGGCAGCCGAGCGCGAGAAGCACGAGGGCGGGCGACTGCTCCTGCAGCAGCTCGTCGGTGAGCCAGCTCCAGTGAACGCCGAGCACTTCGTCCATGCGCATGCGTTTCGTGGACTCGAGCCATACGTTGCCGAGCGCGGCTCGCCGATCCGCGGGAAGCAGCCCGATCGCTTCGAACTCCTGTTCGAGATTCTGGCCCGCCAGGCGCGGAACGCGCGTCGCCGCATCCGCATCAGGCGCGAGTTCCGCCCAGTGCGATGCGAGTAGAAAGCCGCGCGCGAAAGATGTGGCGTCGTCGAGATTCGCTTGGGTCGTTGTCATAGGCGCCTGACTGCCGGCAGTACGGTGTTAGGGACGTTATGTCTTCTCGGGCTCCGGAGTTTTTGCCTGCGGCGCCCGGCGAAGGCTCGAGATCTGTTTCGAAAGAGAACGAACCCGCATGACCATTACGATCAGAAGCAGAAGAAGAAGCCCCGCGGCTCCGGCGAGCGGCAGGAAGAACGCGGCGGGGTCCGGTCCGCTCGCGCTTGCCGTGCGCGGCGTCGTCGGCGTCTTCGCCTTGATGACGACTTTCACGTTGCGTTCTTCGAGACGCTCCACACTGCTCGCCACGATCCGCTGAATGTCCTGGGCGTTGATCGTTTCTTCCGGCGGCATGTTGTCCGAGCGTTTCCAGTACTTCACCATGACCGCGGCCGTCGCTTCCGGCGTCGGCTGGCCCTCGATCACCTGGCGCAGCGGGTCCTTCTCCGGCACGGAGATGTGCACGCGCGCGTCGATCACGTTCGGCATCGCTTCGATCGTCTGCGCGAGTTCGCCGCAGAGTGCCTGCAGGAAGATCGCCTTCTCTTCTGTTTCCGTCGGAATCAGTTTCGACTGCCCGAAGAACGAAGCGAACCCTTTCGGCTCGATTCGCGGGAGTTCGTTTTCGACCAGAAGCTGCCACGCTTCACTCGCGTCGCTGCTGCTCACCATGATCGTCCAGGAGCGGTCCTGGCCGCTGGCCTGCACGACCTTGCTCGCTTTGATTCCGGCGTTGCGAAGAACGACGATGATGTCCTGCGCCGAAGACTCCGTGAGCCCCGAATGAAGTTCCACTTCATTGCATCCGGCGAGCAAGACGAACAGGAGTGAAGCCACGACGGCTCGTGTCCGGGCGTATCGTCTTCGCATATCGGTATCAACCCCCTTGAGGCGTGCGACCCGGAGGTACGGGTCGTGTGTTTTAGACGTTCGTTTGGAAGATGGTCTTCATGCCGCCGACGCTGTGTTCCACGGCTTTGCTCAGAACCTCCACGCTCTGCTGAATCTTGTGCGCGCGAATCTGAATCTGAAGAAGCTCGCCCTGACTGAACTCGTGCCCCGAGGACATCTTGTCCATCATGCTTTCCATCTTATTGTACTCTACGCCAAATTCGTCGAGTCTTTCGACCAATTTGTCTTTCATCGGGCCGTTCGGCACTTCCGATGTCTGGTTCTTCATCTTCAGGAAGACTTCTTTCGATTCGCGAATGCGAACGGCGAAGTAACGCACCTGCTCCGGCTGGTCGAGGCCCGAGACCTTCTTGTCGAAGTCGGCCTGATAACTCGTCATCTCCGTTTCAGTCACGGTGTTGATCTGCATCTCGACGTTCGTCTCGAGGACCGCTTTCTGCGCTTCGATCTCGTGCGCGGGCGAAACGTCCTTCTGCTTCATGACCTCGTCGAACTTGGAGGGGCTGCTCTTCGTCGACTGTTCCTGCTGTGAAGCGATATCGGCGCCTGCCTGCGCCGCCTTGCGAATGGCATCGCCGCCCGGGCCTTGAATTCCGTCGACCATGTTAGTACTCCTCGTGAAATGATCTTTGCTGAGTATCAGGGACGGGTCCTGTCGCGCCCGGGGACTTTTCCTTCCGCCTGCGGCCCTGATTTCGTTTCCTTACGCCGACTTATCTCCCGAACCAGGCCCGAAGTTGCGTGCCATCGGGCCTCGGCCACCGCCCCCGACTCCGGCCCTTGATCCCTTCCGCTCTCCGATTCCCACTCCTCCCGGCCCTTTCCTGATTTCCCCTCCGCTCCGGATTCTTCGCGCCCGCGGCGAAACTGTGCGTGGAGCAGATTTCCCGGTCTGTCGGGTATGAG
>JABDJQ010000758.1 GCA_013002425.1 Gemmatimonadota bacterium | reverse complement strand
CGGCGCCCGCTGGGAGTTCGCGCCCGGTTTCGCGACCCGCGCCTCCCGCACGCGCAGCGCGCGATTCCCGACGCTCTTCGAGCTTTTCGGCACGAGCGGCGAAGTGGTCGCGAATGCGGCGCTCGTGCCGGAACGCGCCACTTCCTGGGACGGCGGCGTCCGCTGGACGCGCGGCGGCTTCATGGCCGACTTCGGCGTCTATCACGCCGCGCGCGACTCGATTATCTATCTCGTGCAGAACTCGCAGCGCGCGTTCGTCGCGCAGAATCTCGAGCGTGTGATCGCGAAGGGCGTCGAGTTCGAGTTCGAATGGCGGCGGGGGCGATTCAATTGCGGCGGCTCGTTCCTGTCGCAGGACGTGAGGCACGACGGCACGATCGCGCGCTGGAACGATCGCTGGCTCCCGTATGTTTCCCCGCGCGAGTATGCGCTGCGGGCCGGAGTGCGCGCCGGCGCGTTCACATTCGGCTACGACGTTCTCTACGCCGACACGTTTTATCGCGATCGCGCGAACTCGCCCGAGAATCGGGCCGACTCGCGCACGCTGCACAATGCGGGGGTCCGCTGGCAGCAATGGCGATCCGTCGCGTTCGACTTCGACATGCGCAACCTGACAGACGACACTTCCTACGATGTATACGGTTACCCGATGCCGGGCCGTTCCTTCTACATGACGATGACGCTCGACGCGCCGACGCTGGCGCATGCGGGCGACAAGAACCGCATACCGTGGAACGAGGACACACCATGATCGAGCAACGAACCGCTTTTGAAAGAGCGTTGGGAACGCTCTCGACGACCACGATCTTCACGGCGATTACGTCGGCGCTTCTGCTGACGGGCGCGCCCGCCACCACGTATGCGGACGACTTCCTGTTCGCCACCACGACCGAATACGAGATCTCGGGGTCCACCGCGCGCGTAGAACTCGATGCGCCGTGGTCGCCACAGGCGAACATTACGCCGGTCGGATCCGATGCTGTCGTCCGGAACGACGGCCGCTACCTCTATGTCGTGAACCGGCTCGGCGCGGATAATCTTCAAGTTATCGATCCCGGAGCGAGCTTCCAGACCGTGGCGGAGTTCTCGCTCGGCGCCGGGAGTAATCCGCAGGACGCGGTGATCGTCTCGCCGAACGAAGCGTTCGTGTCGCGCTACGAGTCGACGCAGCTCTATGTCGTCGATCCGCTCGGCCAGGCGATTCTCGATTCGATCGATCTCGCCCCGTTCGGTGACGCCGACGGGCTCCCCGAAGCCGCGCGTATGATCCGTGTCGGCGGGCGTATCTTCGTCGCGCTGCAACGGCTCGACCGCACGAACGCGTGGGCGCCCACCTTCCCCTCGATGGTCGCCGTGATCGATATCGCCACGCGCGCGCTCGTTGACGCCGATCCCGTGGCGCCCGGGATGCAGGCGATCGCGCTCGTCGCCACGAACCCGTCGAACGAACTCTCCTACGACGACACCGGCGCGCGCATTCTCGTGCCGCTCGTGGGAACGTACGGCGTGAACGACGGCGGCGTGGAAGCCG
>JABDJQ010000737.1 GCA_013002425.1 Gemmatimonadota bacterium | reverse complement strand
CGCTCTACCATGTGAGAAACGAACTCGACGACGGGATCATTCCCGCGGGACTCGATCGTTCGAAACGCTGGATCCTCGTTACGTCGCACCGTCGTGAGAACTGGGGCGAACCGCTCGAAGCCGTCTGCTCCGCGCTGCTCGATCTGGCCGACCGCTACGAGGACGTGCTCATCGTATACCCGGTCCATCCGAATCCGCGGGTGCGCGAGGTAACCGATCGCCTGCTCAAGGGTGCGGAGCGCGTGCACCTTCTCGACCCGCTCGACTATCGTTCCTTCGTCGCGATGATGAACGCCTCGTATCTGATCGTCACGGACTCGGGCGGAGTGCAGGAGGAAGCGCCGTCGCTCGGGAAACCGGTGCTCGTCATTCGCGAGAAGACGGAACGCCCCGAAGCGGTCGAAGCGGGCACCGTGAAACTCGTGGGAACGGATCGCGGGAGGATCGTGTCCGAAGCGAGCGCGCTGCTCGATTCGGACGACGCCTATCGGGAGATGTCGCACCGGCACAACCCGTACGGTGACGGAAAGGCGTGCGAACGGATCGTTCGCGCGGTACAGGGTTACTTCGCATGAGCAAACGGAAGTCCCCCGGGAAGAAAAAGGGCGTGCGCGCGGAGGGGAAGGTCGCTCCCTGGCTCGCTCCGGTGCTGCTCCTCGTCTGCGTCGGCATTCTGTTCGGTTCGTTCCTGTTTTCGAGCGGCATGCTCTTCGGCACCGACACGATTCCGATGGGATACGCGGCGCGCCAGGTCTATACGGATCTCGCGAAAACGGTGGGGGGGATTCCCCTCTGGAACCCGTACCTGCTCGGGGGCATTCCGACGGTCGACGGCCTCTTCGGCGGCGACATGTTCTATCCCACCACGCTGCTGCAGTTCGTCATGCCGGTCTACCGCGCGCTCGGGATCAAGCTCGTCATCCACATCTTTCTGGCGGGGATCTTCTTCTATCTATACGGGCGGCAGGCGGGCCTCGGACGAACCGCCTCGCTCACGGGCGGCGTCGGCTACGCGTTCGCGCCCTACATCATTTCGCTGATCTACGCCGGCCACGACGGGAAACTGTTCGTGACGGCGCTGCTCCCCCTTTCGTTCTACGCGCTCGAACGATTGCTGCGCGACGGACGCGTTTTCGATCAGATGCTCTTCGCGCTTTCGATCGGGCTCATGATTCTGACCGCGCATCTTCAGCTCGCGTTCTTCGCCTGCGGCGCCTTCGCTTTCCGGTTTCTCTGGGAAGCGGTTCGTCTCTATCGCGCCGGCGAAAAGAAACGGCTGACCCGCACGGCAATTCTGTTCGTCACGGCTGCCCTTCTCGGCGGCGCGATCGGAGCCGTCCAGACATACCCCGCCTACGTGTACACGGGCGAGTTCTCTCCCCGGGCCGGCGGCGTCACCTACGAGTTCGCGACGTCGTGGTCGATTCACTGGGAAGAAGCGGTTTCGCTGATAATCCCCGAGTTCGGACATTATCTTTCGTTCTACTGGGGCGAGAACGCGTTCAAGCTGAACTGCGAGTCGCCCGGCTTTCTGATCATGATGCTGGTCGTGTGCGGCCTCTTTCGATGGAAGAAGGACCCCGAGCTGCGTTTCTGGTACGTGCTTCTCGCGATCACGCTCATCTACGCGCTCGGCGGAGAGACGCCGTTCTTCCATATCATCTATGCCGTGGTTCCCAAGTTCTTCCGCGCGCCGAGCACCATTCTCTTCCTGTTCTCGTTCGGATCGTGCGTGATCGCGGCGCGCGTTCTCGATGCTTTCCTGAAGCAGAACGATCGCGACGCTCTCGTCAAAGGCTCGATCGCGACCGGCGCCTTTCTCGCGGTTCTGCTGCTCGGCTCGCTCGCGGGCGAGGGGTTCTGGAGCGCGTGGGGGAACATCGTGCGCGGCGGCCTGACGCCCGACCAGTTGCGAATCGCGGTCGCGAACGGCCCGGAGCTTCAGAAGGGGATCGTGATCAGCGCCCTTCTGGGCGCGCTCTTTCTCGGACTGCTCGTGAACGGTCCGAAATGGGGCATCCCGCGAAACGCCGTCGCGGCCGGCCTCGGACTTCTCGTCTTTCTGAACGCGTGGCGGACGAACACGGACTTCGTGAAGGTCGTGCCGTTCGAGCAGTACTTTCAGAAGGACGCGGCGATTCAGGCGATGCAGCGGGACGACTCCGTGTTCCGCGCCCTCTCCCTGATCCCGAATTATCAGGGCAACTACTTCATGACGTTCGACATCGAAGCCGCCAGCGGCTTCTTCGACAACAAAGTGCGGTGGTACGACGAACTCATGCAGCCCGCGAACTGGAATAACCTGGCGCTTCTCAGCATGGTGAACGTGAAGTAC
>JABDJQ010000689.1 GCA_013002425.1 Gemmatimonadota bacterium | reverse complement strand
CAGGATGACCTGGCCGGTCACTTCGGAGATCTCTTCGACCGTGCCGTCATCGGGGGACATTACTTTATTCTTGAAGAGGCCGAAGAACGAGCTGACGATCGCGATCTCCTGACCCTTCTTCACTTCGTCGCCCTTCTTCACGACAATCGCTTCCGCGAGATCTTCGGGCGAGATGCCGAGGATCGACGCGGCCTTGACGATCTGCACGTTCCCGGGCAGGTTCGTCCGCGCCACGATGTCTTCGGCTTTGACTTCAGCGCCGTTCTCGACGAGCACTTCGCCGGAGAGCGGAAGGCGCCGTTCGCGTTCGATCAGTGTCTTCTCCGTAACGCGAAGGCCGGGTGTATATGCGTGAGCCATTCTGCAAAACTCCTATGCGGGATAGAGGCCGAGCTCGGCTTCCCATTTCTTGAGACAACGTACGCGCTCGTCCTTGTCTTCCGTCATCGTGAACGGCCGGCCGCGGGCGTCGATGATGAGGCCCACGACGCCGCCGGCGAGTTTGCCCGTCACTTCCTTGCCCTTGCCGTCGCCCATGTCGAACTGCTTCGAGGGCGTGATGGTGGCCGTGATCTCTTCGCCGAATTCCATCGGAATGAGGGCCATTTCGCCGTACGCCACGTCGCGATTGATCGTTTCGCCGTTCCGCGTGTACTTGACGTTCACGCACGGGTCGCCCTGCTTCTTCGCGTTCCCGACGGGCGCGATGCACTCGCCGAGATGAATCAGGCAGTCCTTTTCGAAGACGTCCGTCGCCGGCTCCGGGTACTCCGAAGCGAGCACGCCGAGCTGCGGCATCATGAAGATGGAGTCGACCGCAAGCTTCGTGACGAACTCGGGCATGAACGCGTCGATCATCATCGCGGCGGACTGGCACCGCCTCGGCGCATGCGAGAGGACGCCGCCCGAACCGACGAGCAGATCGAGCGTCTGCATGTTGATGATCGTGCGCCCCGACGAGCTCTGGTCGAACGCGTCCGAAATCGTACGCTCCTGCTGGACGCCCTTGAGGCCGACGGCGAGCGCCTTGTGCTGCACGAACGCGAGGCGCAGCGCTTCGCGCGCGATCGCCTGCTCCACTTTCAGCTCGTTCAGCGAACTCGGAATCGTGGTCGGGCGGATCATCTTGTTCTTGATGCGGTCGCGAAGGTCCGCTTCGTCCATGTCGAACGGCACCCAGCGCATCACGTTCGGAAGCCCTGTTTCCGCCAGCACGTTCGAAATCGAATAGCTCATGCCGAGGTTCGCGGACACGGTGCGGTTGAATACGTTCTGGAAGACGGAGAAGACGTCGGTGGTGGCGCCGCCGATGTCGACGCCCACGACTTCGATGCCGCGCTGCTCGGCCACGCGCTCGATGATGTAACCGACCGCGGCGGGCGTCGGCATGATCGGCAGCGACGTCCAGCCCATCAGCTTCGAGTAGCCCGGCGCCTGCGCCATCACGTGCTCCATGAAGAGGTCGTGAATCATGTGGCGCGCCGGCATCAGGTTTTCGACTTCGAGCGTGGGGCGGATGTTTTCGGTAATCTCGAGCGAGCTCTTCGCGCCCAGGCGCTCGGCCACGATGTCCTGCGCCTTCTTGTTGCCGGCGTAGATGATCGGCAGGTTGTATTCGGACCCGAGGCGGGGGCGCGGTTCGGCCGCCGCGATGATTTCCGCGATCTCGGCAACGTGCGTCTTCGAGCCGCCGTCGATCCCGCCGGAGAGCAGAATCATGTCGGGCCGCAGCTCGCGGATGCGCGCGATCTTCTCGTGCGGGGCGCGGCCGTCGTTCGACGCGATCACGTCCATCACGATCGCGCCCGCTCCGAGCGCCGCGCGTTCCGCGCTTTCGCCCGTCATCTGGCGCACCACGCCGGCCACCATCATCTGGAGCCCGCCGCCCGCGCTCGATGTCGACAGATAGACGTCGACGCCTTCCGCGCTGTCGCCCTCGCCCGTCTGCGGCGTGATGATCGTTTCGCCGTCGAGAAGCTTGCGGCCGCGGAGCTCTTCGATTTCCATGATGGCGTTCAGCACGCCGCGCGTCACGTCTTCGAAGGGCGCTTCGACCGTGGTCGGTGCTTCGCCGCGCGTTACGAGGCGGTATTCGTCGCCCCTCTTTTCGATCAGGATTGCTTTGGTGGTCGTGCTCCCGCAGTCGGTTGCGAGGACGGACCTGATGGGTTTGTCGGCCATGGATTTCGCGTTCCTTCTACTATTAATGGGTGCGTCTCGAGAGAGACCGGACACAGAAGCGTAAGTGTCCCACTCGGGTTCCGATTCTGTCAAGTAGGGGGAAAGAGGGGGCTGAGCCGGGATTCTGTGGCCCGGCCGGGATCTGAGCCCGCCGTTTCGGGAGGCGGTGGCGGGATCGTCCGGCGGGCCCGGTTTCGCTCCCCCGCAGGCCCCTGCCCGCGCGATCCCGGCCTTCGCGATCCTGAAAACGCTGCACCATTTCAAATAAAGAAATCTTTATCACATCTCATGAGGGTGGGCCGCCCCGGTCTGCGCATTACCAGGTAGAGGGACTTCACTCGCACCAGGAACCATGTTCGGAAGTCGCTCGGAACCCTTCACCGAGAGGTATCGATCATGCAAACCCGCCAAAACTGCCGAATCAGTCGAATCAGCCGAATCAGTCCATGCCGGATCCCGGCGCTCGTCTTCGCCCTTCTGGCACTCACCGGAACGGCCCGGGCGGAGCTCGACACGCTGCTGCTGGCGAACTTCGACGACAAGGTCGTCAAACAGCCCATCGGCACGGGAGGCGCCGCGGTCGGCGAGCCGATAATCCTGTGGAACAGCCTCGGGATCGTGCGACCGGCGGATGCGACGTTCCCGACGCCCTATCTGAGTCTCAAGGATACAGTGCAGAGCGGCACGACGAACAACGCCGGCTACGATTTCGAGTTCCTGAACGACGAGAGCGTGAACGCGAACAGCGGGGATACGCTCATCTTCGATTTCGACTTCGTTTTCAGCGATGACGATACGACCTATCTTTCGATCATGCCGGCGATTTCCGTCGGCTGGACGCGTTATTTGATGATCATGAGTGTTCCGCAGGCGAATACTGTCTGGCTCTACGACCGTTTCGGGGGGCTTCTCTGGGCGCAGGGTTACACACCCGGCGTTCCGATCCACTTCGAGGTCGTCTTCCAGATGAGCGATCTCTCCTTTGACGTTTACCTGGACGGCAACCACGTCGTGCTCGGCGCATCGACCGGCGGACTGAACGTCGGCCGGTTCCGACTCGACCAGCGCGTCGGCGACGCGGACACGCTCGGGTATCCGCTGCTCGACAATCTCGTCGTGACGGTGCTTCGAAACCAGACAACGGTCGACGTTGCCGACGGACGGCCCGTACTCGCTCCCGAACTCCTCGCGAGCCCGAATCCGAGCCGTGGGGCCGTTCAGTTCGAGTGGGCCGCAGGCTCCGGCGCGCTCGCGCCGGTCGCGGCCACCCAGTCGCTCACGATCTACGATATCCGCGGGCGTCTCGTCCGCACGGTCCTGCACGGCGCTCCAGGCCGCTCGAGCGCGCAGTGGGACGGCCGTAACGAATCCGGCGCGCGCGTCGCGCCCGGCGTCTATTTCTCGCGCTTCGAGTCCGGCGGCCGCGCCGCGACGAAGCGAATCTCCATCGTGCGATAGACAGAACACCACCACCACCCACAGAAGGGGACATGTCATGAACAAGATTATCGCAGCCATTCTCGTCGGAGCACTGTTCGGGCTTCCGGCGGCGGATGCCACCGTACTCACTTTCGACAGCGCGAGCGGATTCGAAGACGAATACGGCGACCGCGCGCCCGGCCCGGTCGACGGCGCCTTCACCTACGGCGCGGATCACGGCCCGACGCCGAACGTCACCGTGCAGTATCTCGACGACGACGAGAGCTGGTTCCAGATCCTCGCCAGCGGCGCGAGCGATCTCGAGAACGCGCTCGTCCTGAACTCGGAGTCGGAGCAGACCGAAGGCTACACGATCTGCCTGCGCGCCGACGCGGGATACTTCGTGGCGCTCTACGGCTTCGACATCGGCACGGAAATTCCCGGTTACACGACTTCGGAGATCGCCGCGGCCAACGTCCGGGGCGACGTCGTTCTCGGCGGCGAAGACATCAGCGTACCCGCCGCCGGCCTCAGCATGGGCAACGCGTTCCCGATCGTGAGCCGCGAGATCAAGATCCGCGTAGGCTACTACACGCCCGAGCTGGACGGCTTCCCGATCGGCATCGACAACATCGCGTTCGGCCAGATCCAGCGACTCGGCCGCCAGCGCGCGCAGCTCAAGACCGGCGCGATCGAAGAGAGCAGCTGGAGCGAAGTGAAAGGGCTGTTCCGGTAGGCCTGTTCTGACAGCTGCTGTTTCGACAGTAGCTGCTGGAAGATGAATTGCAATTTGAGCGGAACGCAGTCTCTCCGTTCATTCATGCCGCGGCCCGGTCAAAGCGATCGGGTCGCGGCTTTCTGCGCGCCGCTGTCACACAGACAAAAAGGGCCCGACTCGCGTCGCGCCCTCTTCGTGCATCTAGGTTTCTCCTGGAGTCCTCTATTTATTCAGGATGACCTTCTGCGTCGACCGGAAATTTCCTGCTTCAACTTTCACGAAGTATACACCAGACGGAAGATTCCCGCGCTGATTACTTTTTCCGTTCCACGCCACCGTGTGCTGGCCTGCCGAGAACACGCGGTTCGCGAGGTTGTCGACGAGTCGTCCGCGTATGTCATACACGGAAAGGTCGACCTGCCCGGCTTCCGCGAGCGTGAAGCGAATGTTCGTCGACTGCGAGAACGGGTTCGGCTCCGGGCGATGCACGGCGACCGGCACGTTCGTCACGACGAACTCTTCGACGTCGGTCGAGACGCAGTTCACCTGGCGGTACGTGACTTCGACGACCCAGTCGCCCGTAACGCCGGCTGCGCACGCGTCGGTCCAGCCGCCCGGTATGGCGAAGATGACATTGCGCCCGGGGATGCATCCATTGCCGTCGTGCACCATCGAGGGCGCAAAGATGTTGCCCGCATTCTGGTTCAGGAACTCGAGCACCACCGTGAAAGTGTCGTTCACGATGATCTGGCCCGGCAGCGGTTCGACGTCGAACGTGTTGATGAAGCCGTCCGTCATGATCGGTCCCGGCAGCGAGAAGATCGCGGCGCCCGGATTCGGCAGTCCGCCCTGGTAGATCTTGATCGCCTGTTCCTGCGATTGCGGCGCGCCGCCGAACTGCGAACCCCAGCCGATGCCGACCTTCAGGATCTCGATCGGGAAGAGCGAGTCGGGGATCGTGACGAATGTCGCGCCCGCGCGCTCGCCCGGCACGAAGCACGGGCAGACGACCGAGCCGCCGCCCTGATGACTCTGGAACGGACCCAGCGTCGGGCACTGCGCCGCCGCGCCGTGCGGAAAAGCAAGCGAGACGAGAAGTGCGAGCGTTGTTATCGTGAGAAGTGAGAACGATCGAAATGGCAGTGACCGCATGAAGACCTCCAGCTGAATCGTTTGGCGTCCACAATAAGATTATCACAAGCGCGGGAGCGAAGCGTGTAGATCTTCTGCGCAACCGGGCGCAAAGGGTGCGCGGAACCGCAAAGAATAGTAATATGGGCACTTAACGCATGAGACATCGAGCCGGTATTTCGCACATTCGCGGAAAACAGTGGAGGAAAGCGGAAAGATGAAGCGGTTTCTGTTGCAGGCGAGAAAAGTAACGATGAGTGCGGCGACGGGGGGGGCGATAGTTGCGGCGATGGCTGTAGTGGCGGCGCTTGCGATCGCCGGCAGCGGCGTAATCTCCACGCCCGCGTTTGCGCAGGACGCAGGCGGCGGAGTCGCGGCGAGCGATACCGCGGAGAGCGCGCCGCCCGCGGCAGAACCCGCCGTTCAGGACGCGCCTGCCCAGACCGCGCCCGTCACGCCTGTCGTATACTCGACCCCGGGCGACGTGCCGCTCCCGCCCGAGAAGTTCGCCGGCATGCGCCGCGCCCTCGTCTTCAATCACTTTCCGAATCCCGTCAGCGCTTCGACCGACCCCGACCAGCCGGGGTTCAACTTCTGGAAGCACAACACGGCGATCATGAGCGAGACCGATGACGTGACGCTCGAAGAAGCCGGCTCCTACATCTATTACAACGACCAGTGGAACCTGCGCGTCACGTTCACGCCCGAGGAATTCGCGGGGATGTTCGCGTGCCCGAACGCGCTCATGAAGGCCGGGCAGCCGTACACGTGGGCCGACAACTGGCGCACCGACGAGCGGCTCTACGGCGGCTGGGCGTGTTACTACGCGATCGGCGTCACCGCGTCCGGCGAGCGCGTCTACGGCACCGGCCCGCTCGAGACCACCGGGTTCTACTACTTCGGCGAGGACGAGTGGGTCGTGAACGTCGACTCGAGCAGCGCCGGCTGGACCGGCCGCGCGAAGGTCACGAGCTTCTCGATCGACGGGACGATCGCGATCGTTTCGGGAAGCGCGGTCGTGAAAGGTACGGATGTGCTGCGCGGCGAGATCATCTTCGACATGGCCAGCATCGCGTCCGAAACCGACGGCGTTTCCCAGCACCTCATGAGCGCCGATTTCTTCGAGGCCGCCACGTTTCCCTACGCCGTATTCAAAATGACCGACCCCGTGCTGCTCGGCGAAGACGGCGGCGTCGCGCGCGGGGAGCTCACGATGAAGGGCGTCACGAAACCGATCGACGTGAGCTTCTCACGGCTCGCGATGGAAGACGGAGAGAGTGCGGCGGGCGGAAGCGCCGGCCGCATGCTGGCGAGCGGCGAAACCACGTTCAACCGGACCGACTTCGGCGTCAACTACGGCAGCACGCGATTCTTCCCCGACCTGCGCGATCAGGCCATCGCCGACGAAGTTCAGCTCCGGTTCGATCTCGTGCTGGAGCGAGAGTAGGTCTCGAGCGTGGGCTCGGTCAGCGCACGGTGCCCGCGCCTGTGCTCGCGCCTGTGCTCGCGCCTGCGCCCGCGACCAGGCTGTACGGATCCGCTTCGACCGATTCCAGGCGCAGGCGCTCGCACGTCCGATAGAAGTCCGCGAGATCCCGCGGCGCGGCGCCCCGCGCGATCAGCTCCGCGAGCGAGTCGAGTTCCGCGATCTCGACCGGCGTGAGCTCCTCGAACGTCCTCTCCTTGATGAACGCATACGT
>JABDJQ010000686.1 GCA_013002425.1 Gemmatimonadota bacterium | reverse complement strand
AGGTCCGCGTCATCCTCCCCGACGGCCGCGCGAATCTCGCCGGGCGTCCAGACGTAGAACTTCCCTTCCTCCCCCTCGCTGTCCGCGTCTTCCGAAGAATAGAAACCGCCGCGGTCGAACGACATCTCGCTCATGAGATACGCGAGAATCTCGTCGGTGATCCGTCGATACTCGGGCTCGCCCGTTACCTGATATGCCGCGAGATAGACCGGCGCCAGCAGCGCGTTGTCGTAGAGCATCTTCTCGAAGTGCGGGATCAGCCATTTCTCGTCGACCGAGTAGCGATGAAAACCGCCGCCGAGCTGATCGTACATGCCGCCCTTGAGCATGCCGCCCAGCGTCCCCTTCACGACGTTCAGAGTCTGGGCGCTGCCCGATTCATAGTAGTGGCGAAGCAGCAGCGTGAGCCGCGCGCTCGGCGGAAACTTCGGCGCGCCTCCGAACCCCCCGAACCTGCGGTCAAACGATTGGTTGAACTGGTTCACCGCGACTTCGACATCGACCCCCGCGAGCGACCCGGTACCCTGCGGCCCCTTCGAGCTCTCCCGGATGCGGTCCAGCAACTCCTCCATCTTCGCAACTGTCGCTGGATCATTCTTCGACTCCTGATAGAATCCCGAGACCTGCCCGAGCAGCGTGCGGAAGCCGGGACGGCCGCCGCGATCCTCCGGCGGAAAATACGTGCCGCCGAAGAACGGCTTTTTCCCGGGGGTCAGGAAAACCGTGAGCGGCCAGCCGCCCTGCCCCGTCATGATCTGCACGGCGGTCATGTAGATGCCGTCGACGTCGGGGCGCTCTTCGCGGTCGACCTTGATGTTCACAAAGAGCTCGTTCATGATGGCAGCGATCTCTTCGTTTTCGAACGACTCGTGCTCCATCACGTGGCACCAGTGGCAGGCGCTGTATCCGATGGAGAGCAGGATCGGCTTGTCCTCTTCGCGCGCCTTCGCGAACGCCTCTTCGCCCCACGGGTACCAGTCGACCGGATTGTGCGCGTGCTGCAGGAGATACGGACTCGTTTCGCGCGCCAGGCGGTTCGTGTGCGCGTGCTTCGTGTCGCCGGACCTGTCCGCGGAAGAAGGCGCGGCGCCCGAGTCGTCGCGACACGACGTGCTCGAGAGAATCAGGGCGAGCGCAAAAAAGAGAATGCGTGCCGAACGGAACAACGGACCGCTTTCGGTGAGAGTGCGGGGCATTTTTCGCAGTATACGGCATACGGTTTTGGCGTGCGACCGAATCGGCGCGCGCGGTATCGGGGAACGCTTGTGAAACCAGCGGCGGCAGACAGACTGACCTTCGCGTTCCATCGCCTGCAGGAGCGATTGAGCGCCGACGGCCGTTTCGTTCCGATCGAGGACCTGACCGGCATCAGCGGCGCGCCGTTTCGCATGTACTGGAAGGCGTGGGACGCGCACTCGGCCGCGGTGTGCAGCGGCGAGCCGCTCCGAAGGGCCGCGCGCGCTTACGGTTTCGAGCTCGCGTCCGGCGACACTTACGGAGAGAACGAAGGCTTTCGCGCGATCGAGGACCAGGGTCCGATGACCCTTCGCGATCGGATCGATCTGTTCAAGAAGTCGATCGAAGAGGGACAGCGCCTCGCGCACGAAGAGGAGTACGGGGGCGAGGGCGAGGGCGAGAGTGATGGCGGGGGCCATGATGATGACGAGGGCGGGACCGACGGGGAGTCGCCCCTTCAATACGCCTCCGGTTTCGCGGCCTATCGCGCGCTCGCTTCGGACATCGCGCCTCTCCGACGTACGACGGCCGGGGACGAAACGTGGCTTTCCTTGCGCGCCGTGTTCGAATCGATCAGTATCAGTCGCAGAATGTGCGCGCTCTACCTGAACCATCTCGCGAACTTCATCGGTGTCGCCCCCGCCATCGCGCCGTTTCGACGCGAATCGCAGGCGCTCGGCGAAGCGTCGCGCATCGTCGCGTCGATCGTGTCCGGTCACGGCGAAGACGAACGCTCGCTCGTGATTCCCGTGCTCGAAGCCGAAGACGCGTATCGCGAAGCGATCGAAGCGCTCGCGAGCGCCAGGGAGCCCGCATGAAAGTAGCGATCACGGGCATCTATCCCGAAAGCGAGGAGCGCATACGCGGCGGCGTCGAAGCCGCTACGCTCAGGCTCAGCCAGGGACTCGCGCGCCGCGGCGACATCGACGTGCATGTCGTGATCTGCAACGCGGGACGCGCGCCCGGCATCACGAACCCCGAGCCGAACCTCACGCTGCATTCGATCGGCGGCTCGAAGCGTTTCGGAAACATGCTGCTTTCGATTCCCGACCGCCGCAGGATCGCGGCCTATCTTCGCAAACTGAAACCCGAAGTCGTACACGCCCACAGCCTCGACCGTTTCGCGCTCGGCGCGATCGAAAGCCGCCTTCCCACCGTTGTAACGATTCACGGCATCATCGAAATGGAGTCCGCGCTCGAAACCGAAGTCTCGCAGAAAGTGCGCGGAGCGATGCGGAACCGCCTCGTACACGCCGCGCTGCGCAAAGCGAGAAACGTGATCCTGCTGAGCCCGTATGTCGCCGAACATTACGCCCGCGATCTCCGCCGCGCCAACACATGGACCATCGAAAATCCGGTCGCCGACTCGTTCTTTGCGATCGACGAACCGGAAGAGCGCAACACCGTACTTCATGCCGGGCTGCTCATACCGCGCAAGGGCATCGGCAACCTGCTGCAGGCCGCCCGCATCGCGCGCGCGGAAGTCTCGGATATCAAGATCCGCTTCGCGGGCGGCGCCACGATCCCGGACTACAAAGAGGAGATCGACCGCACCGTCAGCGAACTCGGCCTTCAGGAGAACGTCGCGTTCCTGGGCAATCTTTCGCCGGCCGAACTCGCGCTCGAATACGGGAAATGCGAACTGATGGTGATGGTCTCGAAGCAGGAAACGCTGCCCGTCGCGATCGCCGAGTGCATGGCAGCGGGAAAGCCCGTCATCGCGTCGCCCGTCGGCGGCATTCCCTACATCGTGCGCGAGAACGAAACCGGCTATCTCGTTCCGCACGGCGAGCCCGAACACCTCGCCGAGAAGATCGTTTCGCTCCTAAGCAATCGCAGGCTGCGCGAGAAGATGGGCGCAGCGGCGAAGGCGTACGCGCGCGAACGATTTACGATGGAGAGCGTGTGCGACCGGACCGTAGCGGTGTATCGGGAGATCGCGAAGTAGTTTCGGAATGACCGAGGCGGGTATTGTTGCGCGCATGTTTCGGCCTGCCGAGCGAAGCCTTACGTATTGAGCCGCCAGAGCTGATAGTTAAGCGCCGCGGCAAATCCCACCCAGCAGAGATACGGAACGAGCAACGCGCCCGCCGCCGGACGAACGCGCCGGAAGCTCACGAAAGTCATCAGGATTACGATCCAGAGCAGCACGATCTCGAAGAACGCCACCATCGGGAGGTGAGCGCCGAAGAAGAGATACGACCACAGGCCGTTCAGAACGAGCTGCACGAAGTAGAGCGACAGCGCTCCCCGCGCGCCGCTGAATCCCGCCACGCGCCAGACCATCCACGCGGCAACGCCCATCATCACATAGAGCGTCGTCCAGACCGGCGCGAACACGGTGTTCGGCGGATTCCACGACGGCTTCGCGAGAGCGGCGTACCAATCACCCGGCATGAACTGCGAACCGACCAGTCCCGCCCCGAGGGATACGAGCACCCAGAGCACGAGGCCCGTGACGTTTCTCATGGCGATTCCTTTCCACCCATTCGTTCCTGATCCGGCAACGGCAGTTCATGCAAACGAAGCCGCAGAGTGATTCCTCACACTTCGGGCCGCCCCCGCGACTTCTTCTTCTCGCTCGTCTTACGCTTGGCATCGAGCCTGCGTTCCTTCGACGCACGGGTCGGCTTCGTCTTGCGCCGGCGCTTCGGTTTCTTGAGACGCGCCTTCAGCTTCGCGATCAGACGCTCCCAGGCCATTACACGATTCCGCGCCTGCGAACGGCTTTCCGTCGCCGTCACGACCACGCCCGTCGGAATGTGACGCAGGCGAACGCCCGTCTCGTTCTTGTTCTTGTGCTGTCCGCCCGGGCCGCCGACGCGAATGAAATCCTCGAGCGTCTCCTTGCGTATCTGATCTTCGTCGAGATGAATCGTCATCGCTGCGGTTCCTGTTCCTGTTCTCGTTCCCGGCCTTGATCCTGGTTTCGTGCCGGGCCTCGCTCCTGACCCCGTTCGAGCGCCGCCAGCCGGAACTGCCCCGCGCGTTCGTAGATCTTCGCGAGCTGTTCGTGCGCGGCCGCGCTGCCCGCCAGGTCGTACACTTCGAGCGTGCCTCCGATCACGGCGACGCGTTCGTATTCGTACAGCCAGTGAAAGAGGTCGGGCTCGGGGAGCCAGAAGCCCTGCAGCACCGATCGACCGATCGCGATGAAATCGCGCCCGTCCGCCGGCCTGTCACGGCCGGCCGCGAAGTCACCCCGCGGAGCGTACAGCCACCCCGGTACGTAATGATACCGGATCCCGTAGTGCTCGGGCGCGTCGTTCCCGAAGTAGGCGAGATAGAGAGTCGGCACGCCCGTTTCCTTCATCCAGTGCGCCAGCCCGGGGAGATCCTGGCCCCAGTCGAGGTTCGAGTCGCCGAGAATGCCGCGCCCTCCCTCCGCGCCGCCCGCCGGTTCGTTGAAGTACGCGAGATAGTCGGGACACGCCTGAAACGAAACGAGCGGCGCGAGCAGTAGCAGTACGACCGCGAGCGAGCGCTGCAGAATGCTCCGATGCGCGAGCACGGACGCGATCCCCGCGCCGCCGAGAATCGCGAGAAACGGATACACGGGAAGCACGTAACGAACGCCGATCGCGAGACGGCTCACGAATACGAAGAACAGCAGGAACGCGATCGGGGGCAGCCAGAGCCAGAGTTCCGCATACGCGCGTGCGCGCGGTTCCCGCCGCAGGGCCCGCGCGCGAACGACGGCGCCGACCAGCACGGCCGCCAGCAGCGCGAAACTCGTTTTGACTGCGAGCGCGACCGGGTAGTACGCGAACCATCCGCCGCTCGCCACTTCGCCCATAAAGAACGCCTGATGTCCCTCGTTCGCACTCAGTTGAAAGCGAATGCCTTCGACGAACGGTGCAGGCAGGCCGAACAGCGCCTCGCCGCCCGCGAGATAGTGAGGCGCGTAGCCGATATGGAGCACCGCAAAACCGATCGCGAGCGAAGCGATGAGGCGCAGCAGACCGGCACGCCGCACGCCGTGCGCCCCCGGCCCGAGCGAAAGCAGAACGAGCGCCGGAAGAATCGCGAACAGCAGCATCGCGGGGAACTTCGCAAGCAGCGCGAAGCCGGTCGCGCCCCCCGCCGACAAGAGATGCCATCGCCCCCCGCCTCGCACCCACTGCTCCGTCAGCACGACCGACGCGAAGAAGAGCACCGCCAGCAGGGCGTCCTGCGTCGCGACCGACGAGTGCGCGAGAACCGTCGGCTCGAACGCAAAGAGCAGCGCGGCAGCGAGCCCCGCGCCGTTCCCGAACCAGCGCCTGCCCGCGGCAAAGACCACGAGCGCGCCCAGCAGGTGCACGAGCACGAACGGCAGACGCGCTCGAAGCAGGATCGACGTGCCCTCGCCGCGCGCGATGAGGCGCCGGCCGCGTTCGTCCTGATGGAGGGCACGGTCCGCGTCCGTCCATTCGAAACCGGGAAGCAGAAGTGAGTTCAGATAATAGGAGAGCGGCGGATGCAGAATCGCGCCGGGGACGGTCCAGTCGCCCCGCTGCGCCAGATCGCGCCCGAGCCCGATGTAGTGCGTTTCGTCGACCGTAGCGCCCTTCGCCCCGACCGTGATCCACGCGAACGCGCCGGCAACGCACAGGATGATCGCGAGCAGCACCGCCGTAACCGCGGGAGTGATCGCCGCCCTGGCCGCTGGCGCAATCGCCGCACGGCTCGCCATCTCAGACGTGCCCCAGATTCGCGAGACCGATCGCGTGCATGCGCTCGAACACGCGGTCGATATCGGCCGGCGTCGTCCGATGCGAGCAGACCGAAATGCGAATCACGACGCGACCGTGAATGCGCGACGTCATGACGAACGCCTCGCCCGAGAGCTGCAGCTCGTCGCAGATCCTCTGGTTCAGCCTGTCGATCTCCGACTCGGCCGCTTCGTCACGCCTCCCACCCTGCATGCCCGCGGGCACGAACCGGAAAGAATAGATGTAGAGATTCGGCTCGTGCAGCACTTCGAAATCGGGCGACTTCTTCACGAGCTCATGCATGTGCGAAGCGCATTCGTTGTTCTGGCGAAGCAGCTTGCGATACCCGTCGAGCCCGTACTGCTTGATCATCATCCACACTTTGAGCGCGCGAAAGCCGCGCGACATCTGCGGCCCGTAGTCGTAGTAGTCGAGTCCGTCGTACTCGGTCGGGATCGTACCGCGCAGGTACGGGGCCGACATCGAAAACGCCCGGCGCAGACGCTCCGGCTCACGCACGAGTACCGCGCCGCATTCGTACGGCACGTAGAGCCACTTGTGCGGGTCGAGCGTCAGCGAATCCGCGCGTTCCATGCCGCGGTACTGGTCGCGCATCTCGGGGAGCATCGCGCCGAACGCGCCGCATGCGCCATCGGCATGGAACCAGAGACCGTATTCCTCGCAGATATCCGCGATCTGTTCGATCGGATCGATCACGCCCACGTTGATCGAACCGACCTGCGCGACCACGCAGAACGGAAGCTCTCCCGCGGCGAGATCCCCCTCGATCGCGCGGCGAAGTTCTCCAGGGTCCATCGACAGGTCGTCACGCGACGGAATCGGCACCACCGCACTACGGCCGATGCCTGTCATATCGGCCGCGGCCTTGATCGAAACATGCCCCTCGTGATCTGCCATATAGAGGCGGAACCGGCCCGTCCGCTCCGGCGACTGCAGCCCCGACTCCGCCATATCGTAAGCTGCCGTGTTCCGGAGCGCGGCCGTGAGCGCCGTGAAGTTCGCCATCATGCCGCCCGACGTGAAGAGCCCGCCGCAATCCGCCGGGTAGCCGATCGCCTCCGCGATCCAGCGAATCGTGCGCCGTTCGACCTCCGTCGCCGCCGGCGCGGGCTTCCAGCCGCCCACGTTCATGTTCACGGCCGCCGCCAGCGCCTCGGCAAGCGTCCCGATCATCGCGCCCGAGCCGTTCACGTATCCGAAGTAGCGTGGAGAACCGAGATGCGTCGCGTTCGGGAGGATCTTCTCCGTCCAGGCGTCGAGAATCGAGTCGGGTGACTGCCCCTCGCGCGGCAGCTCCTCTTCGAACGCGCTTTCGACTTCATGCGCCGTCCTCTTCGGGTACACGGGCAGATCGCGAATCGATTCGTAGTACTCCGCGATCATGTCGATCGTGCGATGCCCGAGCCTGCGGAATTCTTCGGGACTCATGTCCGGGTCGTACCATTCCGACACGCCGGCCTCCTTTGCGATTACGGCCCCCGGTGGATTTCGAGACACTACCACATGGCTCGAAGTGGTCGGGCTGGAGTGGCGGGGGGAGTTTGGCGGGTCCTGTCGCGCCCGCACACCCCTGCCTCGGCAGGCTCGGCAGGGGTCCCCGTCCGGCGCGCCACCCGCCACGGGTCCGCGCCATCCGGCCCGGCACTCCTCGCTGCGAAGGGAAGAGGGGAAAGGAGCAAGAAGGGAAAGAGTAGGAAGGGAATCTGAGTATGGAGGGGAACCTATCCTCTCTCTCCTTCCTCTCTTCTTCCCCACTTCGCGCGGAGGCGTCGGCACCGCCGCAGTACGAGGACGGGGAATGAAGCCTCGAATGAATGCGCCGCCCCTCCTCCCGCTGTCGTGCATCGGCCCCCGCAGGCCGAGCCCCATTGGAGGACCGGGGGCACGGCGCCAATCGTTTCGAGCCCCCCCGCCCGACGGTCCGACAGGGCGAGGCCGAGGAGGCTGATGCATGACAGCGGGATCTTCCCCGGCCCACGCACTCATCGCAGCGCCCCATCACCCCAGTCCTTGCCTGCGAGCCTGTGCGCGCCTATAATCGCCGCGTGCGTATAGGAGGGTGACATGAAGAAGGGTCGTGCGAGTCGAAACCGCGGCGGAACCGCGCAGGCGGAGCTGTTCGGCGAAGAAACATCGAGTGAAATGGCGGAGCAGAAGACAAAGGGCGCGAGCAAGACGTCGAAGCTCAAAGTGACGAAGAAGAACCGGACACCGAGCCCCCAAAAGCCGCGGTCAAGGGGGGGCGCCCACAAGGTCGCGAAGCAGCGCGAGATCTCGGTCAGCGAGTTCTTCGCGAAAAACCGCCATCTTCTCGGGTTCGACAATCCGTCGAAAGCGCTTCTGACGACCGTGAAAGAGGCGGTCGACAACTCCCTCGACGCCTGCGACGAAGCGGGAATCACGCCCGTAGTCCATGTCGCGATCACACAGACACAGGACGACCGGTATCTCGTATCGGTCCAGGACAACGGCCCCGGCATCACGCCGAAGGAGATCCCGCGCATCTTCGGGTCGCTCCTCTACGGCAGCAAGTTCCATCGCCTGCGCCAGTCGCGCGGGCAGCAGGGCATCGGCATCTCCGCCGCGGGCATGTACGGCCAGCTCACGACGGGCAAGCCGATGACGGTCGTTTCGCGCGTGAAGCGCAAGAAAGCCCATCGCTTCAGCATCATGCTCGACACGAACACGAACCTGCCCGTCATCAAGTCGGACGAGGAGGTCGAGTGGGATTCGAAGCACGGCACGTGCGTCGAACTGGAGCTCGAGGCGAACTACAAGTCGGGGCGCCATTCGGTCGACGACTACCTCTGGCAGATCGCGCTCGCGAACCCGCACGTGGAAATACACTACACGCCGCCGAAGGGCGACGCGCGGACGATTCCGCGGGCCACGAAGGTGCTCCCCGCCGAGGCGAAGGAGATCAAGCCGCATCCGCGCGGGGTCGAACTCGGCCATCTCATGAAGATGCTGAAAGATACGCGTGCGCGTAATCTGAGCGCGTTCCTGCAGACCGAGTTCAGCAGGGTGAGCGGCAAAGTCGCGCGAGAGATCCTGGCGAAGACCAAGCTGAGTGAGAAAACGAGCCCCGCGCGCGCGCACCGCGACGCCGCGGAGTCGCTCTACAAGGCCATCCAGTCGACGAAGATCATGAACCCGGCCACGAACTGTCTTTCGCCGATCGGCGACGACCAGCTGATCGCGTCGCTCATGGAACGGCACGACGCCGATTTCTGCGCGGCGATCACGCGGCCGACCGCGGTTTATCGCGGCAATCCGTTTCTGATCGAAGCGGCGATCGCGTACGGCGGCAAGTCGTTCAATGCCGACGAACCCATCAAACTGTATCGCCTCGCGAACCGCGTGCCCCTCATGTATCAGAAGATGGCGTGCGCGATTTCGAAAAGCGTGATCGACGTCGCCTGGCGCAATTATCTCGTGCAGCAGAGCCGCGGCGCGATGCCTGTCGCGCCGATGGCGGTGCTCGTACATATCGCGTCGGTCTGGGTGCCGTTCACGTCCGAATCGAAAGAGGCGATCGCTTCGTACCCCGAAATTACGAAGGAAGTGAAGCTCGCCGTGCAGGAGTGCGGACGCAAGGTCGCCACGCATATCAGGCGCGGCCGGCGGCTCGCGGATCAGGAGAAGAAGAAGAGCTACATCGAAAAGTACATCCCGCATATCGGGATCGCGCTGCAGGAGATTCTCGACCTGACCGACGCCAAACGCACGAAGACCGAAAACAATCTGAAGGACATTCTCGAGAAGAGCCGGAAGCTGTAAGGAAACCAACGTGGCACCAAGAAAGAAAAGCGGCAGCATCGTCGATCAGATCCGGGGCGAAGCTTCGAGCGTCGAAACGAAAGTGAACCGCGGCGCGAAGCCGGCGATGAAGTTCCCGATCCGCTCGCTCCAGAACGTGAAATACGATCCGAAGAAGGGCTTCTTCGAAATGCGCGGCCGGAAGAAGGAGCGCACGCTTACGGTGAACACCGTGAAGACGTTCGCGCAGACGCTTCGCATGATGTCGCTTTCGAAAGAGCTCGTGGAAACGGACGACATCGCGACGAAACGAGAGGCGTATTACGTTTCGAAGAACTGGGAAGAGGCGCGCTTCAAGGAGCAGCCCGAGTCGGACACGGTGATGGACGACGTCGAGGCGCTCTTCGGCGTCAACCGCGAGCAACTCGGCTTCATCCCGGAGGAAAAGGGCGGCGACGTCGCGGGGCAGCTGGTCGTGATCGACAACGACCCGAGCACCGGGCGCCCGCTTCGCATCGACTGCACGAAATTCGGCTCCGGCGCGTACTCGATTCCGATTTCGGTCGAGCAGCTCAAGTTCGAAACGAAAGCGAAGTTCATTCTCGTGATCGAAACCGCGGGGATGTTCCAGCGCCTCGTGAAGCACAGCTACTGGAAGAGCGCGAACTGCATTCTGATTTCGATGGGGGGCGTGCCGACGCGCGCGTGCCGTCGCTTCATCCGGCGGCTCTCGGACGACAAGCGCATCCCCGTTTACGTGTTCGTCGACGGCGATCCGTACGGAATTTCGAACATCTACCGTACGCTCAAGGTCGGCTCGGGGAGCGCGGCGCATCTGAACGAATTCTTCTGCGTGCCGAAGGCGCGTTTTCTCGGCATTACGCCGCAGGACATCGTCGATTACGAACTTCCGACGCATCCCATGAAGGAAGTCGACATCAAGCGCGCAAAAGACGCGCTCAAGAACGATCCCTTCTTCCTGCATCACAAAGCGTGGCAGACTGCCGTGCGTCAGCTTCTCAAGATGGGCGTTCGCGCGGAACAGCAGGCGCTTGCGAAGCACGGCCTGAACTACGTGATCGAAGAGTATCTTCCGAACAAGCTGGCGAACACCAAAGCGTTCCTGCCATAGCCTTGCGCTCCCTCGCGGACATACGCGCCGACTTTCCGATTCTCGCGCGCGAGATCGAGGGGCGTCCGCTCGTCTATCTCGACAACGCATCCACGACACAGAAGCCGGCGTGCGTGATCGACGCCGTGGCCGCCTATTATCGCGAACATTGCGGGAACGTGCATCGCGGCGTGCACACGCTTTCGCGCGAATCGACCGGCATCTACGAGTCGGCGCGCGAACGGCTCGCGCGGTTCATCGGCGCGCGCGACACGTCCGAAATCGTATTCACGCGGAACACGACCGAAGCCGTTCATCTCGCCATGCACTCGTGGGCGCGCGCTCATCTCGGCCCGGGCGACTCCGTCGTAGTCTCCGAGATGGAGCACCATTCGAATCTTCTCCCCTGGCAGACGCTCGCTCGCGAGCGCGGCGTCGAACTTCGCTTTCTACCGATCGGGTCGCGTGAACGGCTCGACCCGCGCGACCTCATGCGCGTCATGGACGAAACGACGAAGCTCGTGGCGTTCACGCACGCGTCGAACTCGCTCGGCATTCTGAACCCGGCGGCGGATCTCGTTCGCACCGCGCACGAGCGAGGCGCGATCGTGCTTCTCGACGCGGCGCAGACGATCGGGCACATGCCGTTCGACGCGCAGGCGCTCGATGCCGACTTCGTCGCGTTCTCGGCGCACAAGATGCACGGCCCGGCCGGCGCCGGCGCGCTCTACGGAAAACGCGCGCTGCTCGATACGATGGAGCCGTTCATCGCCGGCGGCGGCACGATCGCGAACATCGACCGCACCGGCGCATCGTTTCTCTCGGTGCCGCACAAGTTCGAGGCGGGTACGCCCGATACCGCGGGCATCGCCGGGTGGGCGCGGGCCGTAGACTACATCGACGCGATCGGCGTGGATCGCGTACATGAACACGCGCGCTCGCTCGCGGCGCGTCTTCTGCGCGGGCTGGAGAAGATCGACCGCGTCGCCGTTTACGGTCCCGGCGCGGACGAAGATCGCACGGGTGTCGTTTCATTCAACATGGCGAAGCGTTCATCTGAAGACGTGGGGCGGGCGCTCGACGCGCGCGGGATCGCGGTGCGCGCGGGCGATCATTGCACCGCGCTGCTGCTGCAGGCGCTCGGGCTCGGCGCGACGGTTCGCGCTTCGTTCGCGATCTACAATACGGAAGAGGAGGCTGATGTTCTGCTGCAGGCGCTGAAGGAAATCGCGTCGGGTAGCATTTGATGATTCTGCCGGGCGGGATCAGCGGTTCAAGTCGCGAGCTCCACTTCCACATGAAACCCGAGAATGTCGCACTCTGTGAACGAACGCAGGAGACGCTCCAGAATCGCGTCGGACGAGTACGTCTCCCCTGCAACGAGAAACGCCTGCCCCATGCGGAACGGCGGCAGCGCGTCGGAAGTGACCGTTTCGAGCATCTTCGTCCGCACGCGCGACAGAAACGACTCGAAACCACGCCTGTTCGTGCCCGTCATGACGGCAACGAGTTCGGTCTCGGACCAGGCAACGAGGATGTCGTCCCGGCGGAAATTGGCCCGCATCGTCTCGACTGCCGCTGACGCCGCTTCGTTGTTGAGAGCGATCCCCTCGTCGAGTCCCATGAACTTCACCATGAGCGCCACGCAATCGACGCCGAACGTGCCGGCGCGCTCGAGCGAGTCGACCAGGCGATCCTGCACTTCCGCTTTCAGTCTGTAATCGTCATCGATTGCATGGAAGACGCCGGACTCGTCGCGGCCGCTTTCATCGGACGGCGCATCCGCTCCCATCGCGCCACGAAACGCGATGAACGTGGGACGTTCACGCCCCGCACCGCCCGCGATGAGTCCTTCGATCGCTTCCTGCATGTGCGAATGATTGTGACCGTAGATGATGATCTCGTCGACACCGGCCTGCCTGCACCGGGCCTGATCTTTCGCGCGCATCTTTTCGGGGGCAATGAGCAGAACGGGGTTCTTGAAGCCGCTGCGCTTCAGTGTGGCGCACACTTCGAGCGAGGAGATGTCGTTTACGTCGAATTCGATGATGAGAACCGCCGGGGGTTTCTGAAGTACCGTCGCGATCGCCTCGATCGGCGAAGTAC
>JABDJQ010000677.1 GCA_013002425.1 Gemmatimonadota bacterium | reverse complement strand
CGCCGGTCACGCGACGGTCTGTCACGAGCAGACCGACGGCCGACTCCTCGCGCAGGTTCGTCCTCATGCGCACGATATTCGTGTAGCTCTCGTCGAGCAGCAACAGTTCGCTCCGCTCCTCGAACGGAATGATGAGGGGCGAAGCGTCGTCATGCCCGAAGAGATAGACGACCGACGTGTTTCCGAATTCGCCGAGCAGTTTGCCTGCCACGTCGGGATTGTTGATCGAGCGCGTGTAGACGGCGCTGATCCAGGTATTGAAGAGGTCGCTCCCCTCCTGGAAGAACGGGCGCCGCTCTTCGAAAAAGAGCGCGTAGGTGCGGTTCACGTCGATCTGTCCGGCGTCGGACTCCACCTGGCTGAAATCGGGGTTGATCGCGAGCTCGGCCGAACTGTTCGACGTGAGCGCGTAGCGCATGTTGAGCGACGCTTCCCCTTTCGGGTCATCGTTGCTGAAGTTCGAGCGAGGATCGTCGCGATCATCGAGCTCGCCGACCTGCGTGCCGATCACGCTCGCGATGACGTCGAGGTTCTTGCCCGTCTGCACGCCTTCGATCCCCGTCAGATAGCCGAACTGACACATCAGGCACGGGTTGTCGCGGCTGATGGCGGCCCACGAATAGCGATTGCGGTTGTCGCGCTGGCGGTCGCGCCAGAAATTGATGCGCCACGTATGCTCTTCGCGGTTCGGGAAACGGAGCGACGCGAACGGAATCGCGATCTCCACCTGATAGCCGGTTTCGGTCACGCGCCCGATCGACTCCCAGATGATGTCGAACGAACCGTCTTCTCCCCCCGTCCCTTCCATGCGCAGATCGCCCTGAATACCGAGCGGATTCACGAACAGCTCGTACCCCCACGACGATTCGCCGTACGTGTCGAGCATGATCCCGAAATAGTCGTCGCGGTAGATATTGTCGCGGTCGCGAAGTGAAACGCGCACTTCACCCGGATCGTCGTAGGCGATCAGCGCGACGTAGAGGTTCTGCTGGTCGTAGGTAACCCACGCTTCGGACCGCACGGGCGGTTTCGTAAGGTCGCCGGGACTCGTTTCCACGAAGTGGTCCGCGATCGCGGCGTTCTTCCAGCCTGCGTCGTCCAGGTCGCCGTCGATCTGGATCGGGCCGTTCGTCCGGGTTATCACCAGTGTGGGTTCGAAGTTTGCTTTGAACGGCTCTTCCCCCTGCGCGGGAAGCGCCAGGGTCAATATCGAAACCAGAGTCAGGCTGAGTGACAGTACGAGAGTAGGGAACGAGATGAATCCCGCCGCTCCTCCCGGGAGCATGCGTCGTGACATGGGTTGCCTCGTGTGGATCGGGTCCGTGGTGGCTGCTGATACATGATAGACGGACGTTCGCCCGGGATTGCTTGAAAAAAGTGCCAGGGGAACCGGGGGCAGGTAGCGAGAGCGAGAGCCGGGCGCCGGTCAGCGCACGAAGAACCAGTAGTAGGCGGCCGCTCCGAGCACGACCAGAAGGATGATCTGTTTGAAGAGCGCCACCGTCGTCCGGACGAGTCCCGCAACGCAGAGCACGGCCCCCGCAGCGTAAATCCCGCGCATCTTCCAGACGGCGGCGCCGGTCTCTCCCGCTTCGAGCGTGTTCATGAGCCCGTAAGCGCAATACGCGAGGCCGGCGGCCAGGGCGAGCAGAATCGCGAGCTTCATCGCGCTACTTCCCCATCAGATTGCGAAGCTGGAACGTGTGGCGAATCGGGTGCATGACAGCGTGCTCGAGCATGGCGTCGACGCAGTAGACAGGGCCCCAGGCCGCCTCGGACTCGAACTCGAACGACTCGCCGGGGAGTTCCGCGAGCGGCGTTCTCCATTTCGCGAGCGCGTCGTCGAGAAACGAGTCGGCTTCCTTCTCGATAACCTCGATCGCCGGGATCTCACCGAAACCGGGCTCGGGAAGCTCCATGGTCTTGCAGATCCAGCCCATGTAATGAGTGGGGCCCGTCAGCACGTGCAGCAGAAGCGCGTCGAGCGTTTCGTAATCGGGATCGTTCGTCTCGGGAAGCGCAATGTCCTTCGCCTTCGCTTCGCGCCACGTCGCGAGAAACTCGCGCATGTGATGCTCGTGAAGCGCGATCAACGCGCGGGCGCCCGAGTATTCGTGAGCGGGAATCGCGGGGGGAATGGTCATGTTGTCGTCTCCCGGTTAGAGGCTTCTTCCCGGCGGCAGTACCCAGGCGCTGTCGTGGCGATCGAAGCCGGCATGCCCGTAGTAGTCACGCGCTGCGGGTGCCGCGAGCAGTATGATCGCGCATTGCGGCCCGCCCGCTTTCTGCGTGAGGCGCATGAGTTCACGGCCGATGCCGCGCTTCTGATAATCGCGGTCGACCGCGAGGTCCGACAGATAGCACGCGTAATGAAAGTCGGTCACCGAACGCGAAACACCGACGAGTCTGTCGCCGTCCCATGCCGTAATCATGAGGTTCCCGTGCTCGACCATACCGGCAAGACACGCCGGGTCGTCCACGGGGCGGCGTTCCGAGAGAGTGGAACGTACGAGAATGTCGCGAAACTGGGCGGGCGTGATCTTTTCGTCCGTCGCGTAACGGATCGCGCCGCGGGGACTCACTAAAACGAGCTCCGCAGCTTCACCTCGACCCCTTCGAACGCCGGCTCGAAACGGCAGACGCCGCCGACGCAGACGAAACCGGCCTGGCGCTTGCCGCCCGCGACCGTGAGCGAGTGGTTCTGATTGATGCGGTAATCGACCTGCGTCATGAGGAAGTCGTCCTGCGCCGGGCGCGAAGGGTCGACCGACGTGGAATGCTCGCCCGTCATCGAGATGATGATGTCGTTGTTCACGGACCATTCGACGAGCGCGAAATGGCTGCGCTCGATGCGGTCGAGAGGGCTCACGAACACGTCGCGCTCCTGGAACTGGTACTCGCCGCGCACCGCCCACCCTTTGCCGGCCGGATAGTACTCGATATCGAGCACCGGCGTGTGCGTCTGGATGCCGCGCTTTTCGTCGCGCTGGTAATCATATATGGCGGCCACGGTCACTTCGTCGTTCACTTCATGCCGCACTTCGCCGTACCACTCGTTGAACGCGACATCGTGATGAAAGAGGTCTTCGTCGATCTTCGCCGTCTCGCTCCGGTTCACGGTGATCGTGGTGCCGTAGCGCGGCGTCGCGACCGCTTCGATCTGAAACCCCTTCTCGTCGTCGGGTTCGATCTGGTGCGGATTGCGCGAGATGAGCGAGTATGAATTCTCGCGGGTCAGCGACGGCGGATTGTTGATGTCGCTGCCGGGGTCGGACATGCTCGTGAAGCGGAACATTTCATAGCGCTTGTATTCGGCCGAGAACGTCAGGAAGTCGACCGGGAACATCGAGAGCGCGATGTAGTGGCCGACGCCCTTCGAGGGCATCGTGCCGAGCAGCGCGATCACGTCTTCGCGGTCGAGTCGATTGATGCGCGCGTACTCGCCGTAGAGGTCGAACAGCGGATGTGCGATCGAGCCGCGCCCCGCGTACGCCTCTTCTTCGAGACGAAAACGCTCGCCGAGCTCGTTCGAGAGGCTCTGCAACACATAGCTGCCTCCCAGAACCACGTTCGCGGAACCGATCGACGGCACGCGGTACTCGAGATCCGTGCCGCGCAGCGCGTCTTCGCGCTCGGCGCTCCGCGTGGGGCCGGTGTTCCGCATGCGTCCCGAGAACGCCTTGCCGCGGAACCCGCCCGCTTCTCCGACGAAGAGCGCGCCGTCCACGTTGTTGTCGACGCGGATATCCCGCTCCTCGTACGAGCGGAACAGCATGCCGCGCCCGAAGATTTCGTAGAAGTTGCCGACACGGATTTCGGAGCGGCCGAAGTCGAACGAGGCGTAACGCTGCACGACGCCTTCCCGGAGCGAGTCACCGCGCAGTTCGTGCGGTTGAAACGCTTCGTAGCGGAAGCCGAGCAGCAGGTCGTCGAAACGAAGGTCTACGTCGAGCCAGTCTTCGAAGATCTCCTTCGGCTGGTCGCGATCGTTTTCGCTTTGCGTATTGAGCGAGTACTCCGCCTGGTTCTCGGCGTGAACGGTGATTCGCTCGACCGCATGCGCGGCGCCCGGAACAACAAGCGCCACGAGCAGGGCGAGAACGCCGAGGGAAGACGGGAAAAACAAGGGGCTGTTGTTCGTTCGTACGGGGATCAGTTGGTCCCCTCCTCGTGATCGGCGTCCATTGCCTCTTCGGATTCCGGCGCGGCGGCGGGCATGAGCTTCGCCACTTCGCCGTGCAGGCGTTTTTCGAGTTCGGTCGAGTAGCCGAGCTGCGCGTAGGCGATCTTGCGATCCTGGTCGATCAGATAAACCTTCGGGATCTGGCTGAATCGATACAGGCGCTGCAGAGACCGGTTCGGATCCATGAGCACTTCGAAATCGTACCCCTTGCTCTTCACGTACGGCTTCACTTTCGCCGTGGAACGCGGCGAGTCCGTATTGATCGTGAGCACCGTGAAACCGCGGTCCTTGAATTCTGCGTAGAGTTTGTTCGTGCCGGGCAGTGCGCGGAGGCACGGCTTGCACCAGAGCGCCCAGAAGTCGAGCAGCACCGGGCCGCTTTCGAGCTCTTCGTAAAGGTTCACTTCCTCGCCCGCGAGATTGACGAGCGTGAAGTCCGGCGCGTCACGCCCGATTTCCGC
Organism: Gemmatimonadota bacterium; assembly: GCA_013002425.1. Taxonomy (GTDB): domain Bacteria; phylum Orphanbacterota; class Orphanbacteria; order Orphanbacterales; family Orphanbacteraceae; genus JABDJQ01. The sequence continues at coordinate 641 of JABDJQ010000677.1, read as the reverse complement.
TGCGACTTTCGGCTGTGCGAACGCCGTCCCCGGCACGAAAGCCGTCACGGCGATGATAAGGAGCGCGAGCGCAGGCCTCGACAATTTCTGCTTCAAGGTGTGCAATGGTCTGTTCTCCCAGGGGCTGTAGTGCTATCGAACCAGCATCATTTTGCGTGTTTCGGACGCGCGATCGGCTGTGATGCGCGCGAAGTAGACACCGCTCGTAACGGAGCGGCCGTTGTCGTTTTCTCCATCCCAGACGACCGTGTGCTCGCCGGGACCGGTCTCGCCGCGAACGAGCGTGCGAACGGCGCGTCCGGCGGCATCGTAAATCACGAGCGAAACGATCTGCCGTGAACGCAGTTCGAATCGGATCGTCGTCGTCGGATTGAACGGGTTCGGGCTGTTCGGCCCGAGCGCGACGAACGAAGGGTCGGTCGGGATCGCGACAGGACGATCTTTGGGAACAACCGTGAACGTGCCGAGGGCGCCGCTCGAAGCCGTGTATTCGTTCCGCGCTTCGTCATAGTAGGTCGCCAGTTCCGTCTCGTCGCGCGCGATCACGGCGTTCGCGCCAGGAGTGGCGTTCGCGCCAGGCATGGCGTTCGCGCCCTCTACGTCTTCCGAGCCGCCCGGCGCGCGAAAAGTCACATGCGCGC
>JABDJQ010000664.1 GCA_013002425.1 Gemmatimonadota bacterium | reverse complement strand
GATGAGGCCCTTCAGATACCCCTCGCGATCCACGACGGGAAGCTTCTCGATGCGATGCTGGTGCAGTATCACCTTCGCTTCCTCGAGCGTCGTCCCTTCCGGAACGGTCACGAGATTCTCCTTCGTCATGACCTCTTCGATTCGTCTGCTGTAATCCACGACGAACCGGAGATCGCGGTTCGTGAGAATTCCGACGAGCTTCTGATGGCGCGTGATCGGAATCCCCGACACCTCGAACTCGGCCATGACCTCGAGAGCGTCGGCGATCGGACGATCGGGTTCGAGCGTGATCGGATCGACGATCATGCCGCTCTCGGAGCGCTTCACGCGATCGACTTCCATCGCCTGATCGCGCGGGGCAAGGTTCTTGTGAATGATGCCGAGCCCGCCTTCGCGCGCCATCGCGATCGCCATGCGGGCCCCCGTTACGGTATCCATCGCGGCGGAGAGGAGCGGCACTTCCAGTCGCAGGTTCTTCGTGAGGCGCGTCGACGTGCTTACTTCGGAGGGGACGAGTTCGGACGCCATCGGGACGATCAGAACGTCGTCGAACGTGAGCCCTTCTCCGATGATTTTATCCTTCAAGTTTCGATTCCTCCCTGGGCCCGGGTGTCGTTTCTTCCCGCAGCAGAATCTCGAGAAGGCGAATCATCGTGAGCACGTCGCGAAGATTGTGGCGGAAGACCGAACGGAGACGAGGATCGTGTCCGGTCCTGACGTACCGGTGATAAAGCGCCGGGATCTCGAAGCTCGGGATATCGCCCGTGCTCCGGCTGAGCGGCGCGAAGTAATGCTCCATGGTCTGCAGGCGGAAATCGGGCGCCTCCCCTTTCCATTTTCGCCGGCACGTATGCAGCAGGTCGAGGTGCGGCCCGTCGAAACGCGATCGGATACGGTGAAACGCCGCGCGCGTGCGAATGAACGGAAGATCGTACGACTTGCCGTTGTAGGTGACCAGCGAATGCGCGTTCGCGAGCTCTTCGAGCGTCGCCGCGATTACGGCCGCCTCTTCCGTGTAGTTCCGCGCGAATCGCTGACGAAAACGGAACTCGCCCGTGTCGTCGTGCAGAAAAGTCGTGATCAGAAAGAGCGGCGTGGAACGAAACCCGGTCGTTTCGATATCGAGAAAGAGCGGGCGGTCGATTTCGAGCGGGCCGCGCGGCCCGTCGTCGATCGTCCACGGCGGGTCGGCAAGCGTGAGCGCGTCGCACTTTTCGAGGGCGAGAAGCTTGCCGATGTCGACTTCGGCCAGATAGTAACGGCCGTGTGCGTTCTCTACTTCACGGCCCGGCGGCAGCGGAAACACCGGCGTTTTTCGCGGCCGCCGCGTGACGACCGGGCGTGCTCCGTCCTTTCGCAATAGACTGGCGAGCTGGCGCTGGAGAGACTCTTCCATACCGATGTCGATCGCTCCGTGCGTAAAGATCCGAGGGGTTCCTCGCAATATAACGGCCCCGGTTCCGGGGAGCAACAGACGATTCGGGAAACTGGGGGCGCGTCAGGCATCCGAATGATATTTTGATATTCTATTCAATCTCCAAAGCTTGTCCAGAAAATCTGATTCAGATAGTATCGAATGAGTCTGAAAAAAGATCTACCGAATCATTCGCGAAAGGAGCCTCGCGTGAAGAGCCTCGACCGAATCGACTTCGCCATACTGGGT
>JABDJQ010000662.1 GCA_013002425.1 Gemmatimonadota bacterium | reverse complement strand
TTACTTCGTCGCCGTACGTCACGATGAGAGGGTGGGTGCGGAAGCCGACGGGGCCGTCGTCTCCGGCTCCGTTGCGCGAAGGAGATGATGCGAGGATCGCTTCGAGCGGCGCTCCCGCTTCGAGAATGTCGCCGGACGCCGCGACGGTGAGGCGCATCGGGAGATCGGGTGACCACGGATTCGGGACAACGCAATCGAGAATCGACCCTTTCAGAGTGCGGCCGTCCGCGAATGCGAAGCCGTCGCTCGTGACGCGCGTTCCCATGCGTGTCAGCGCCTCGGCGAGCCACCGGTTTTCGGACGGCGCGCCCGCCAGCCAGACCGGGGAGTAGCGGATTTCGGGTTCCGTGATTTCGTCGGGGGCCGAAACGTACGTGTTGGGCGATCCGGCGGAATCGAGAAGGCGTGGAAGTGTGGCGGAAAGCTGCTCGGGGAGCACGAGGCTCCAGCCGCCCCGCCCCCGGGCGAAACGGTCGGCGAGCGCGAAGCTCCCGTCGAACGAGCGCTGTCCGACGAGGTCGGGGATCAGGCCGCGCCCGAACCAGTCGACGCGGGCGCTGCGCGAAGTCGTGGCCGGTATGGCGACGATCCCCTCCGACGTGGCGCCGCCGCCGGCGGGGAGCGAGATGACCGCTCCGTCGACGCGCACCGATACGATCACTTCATAGATACCGCCCGGCGACCCCGCGGTGACCTCGAATCCGAAATAGTGCACGCCCGAAAGCACGCGGATGTCTTCGCGCGCGAAGAGGCCCGATCCGACCATCGGCTCGACCGCAAGGACTTCGCGCGGCGCGATTTCCGTCGCTTCCCATACGAGCAGCGTGTCTCCGCGGACGCCGTCGATCCGATGCACCTCGATGTCCGCAAGACCGCCGGTCGAATGCAGGGAAACGCGCGTTCCGGCGCCGGGGGCGAGCGCGAAACGGCCGCTGTAGCGGGCGGGGTCGGAAGAAAGCGGCTGCAGCTCTTCGGGCACGCGCACCGCGCCGGCCGGGGCCGTGAAAAGGGCGAAAACGGCCAGAAAGAGCGAAATCAGACTGCTTCTTCGAACAATTCCCACGGGAGATCTTGGCTTTCGGGGTATGGGGCGATTTCCGAGTCGGCTCTCCACTATAAGAGACGGTCGAATCGTCCTTCGCGATCAAAAGTTTCGGCGCAAAAAGCGCGCGAACGCGCCCGGATCAGAGCGTGACGTGCACGCGGACCGCCCACGCCTCGATATCCTGCTCGTTCCCGACGTCCACAGCCGTGTCTCCGATCATGAAATCGTCTTCGAGCACCCCGTTCAGGTCGAATTCGTAACGCAGTTCCGGCGCGCTGCTGATCCCGGGCGGCGGAAGTGTGAATTCGATGCCGGCGCCCACCGCGCCCATCATGATGCTCGACTTGAAGTTGTCTTCGAAGTCGCTGCTGCTCGTCGTATTGAAGCGGAACTCGGGCCCGGCCACGACGTACGGGCTCACGACGCCGAGCGGAATGCGATAGAGAAAGTCGACCGGGATCGCGAAGAACGTGACGTCGAAGTCGTCGTCGAATTCGATGCTCGTGCTTGCGGCCAGGCCTTCGTAAAGCGGCCCTGCGTTCACCCAGAGAAGGCC
>JABDJQ010000636.1 GCA_013002425.1 Gemmatimonadota bacterium | reverse complement strand
CGTCGGGATCGCGATCGTGACCGGGTGGCTCGACTGCAAGAACTGCCCGAGCGATACGCGGACGGAAGCAGGAATCAATTTTATCCTCGGCGTGAACCGGGAGCTCACGAGCGGCAATCAGCTGTTCGGGGAGTGGCGCGCGACGATCGAAGAGGATACCTTTTTGCAGGCAACCGTAGGATACACGTTTGGGAATTAGCACCTCCCGGAACATCATGGAGGTACGGCATCATGAAAGAATGTGCCTGGTGCGGCACGGATTTTCGCGGGAAAGCGTTCGAATTGAATGACGAACAGTTCTGCAGCGAACAGTGCATGGAAGAGTATCGGAAGGAAGAACTCGGCGATGAAGACGAGGTCGAAGCGGCGGAAACCGCCGAAGTCGCCGAAGACGGTTAAGCTTCTGCTGGTCGGGCTGGCGCTCCTGGGCTGTTCCCGGGAGCCCGCTCCCCGGCCGAACATTTTCCTGATCACAATCGAGTCACTGCGAACCGACCGTGTCGGCGCCTACGGGATGAAGGCCCCGACGACACCGGGCCTCGACCGGATCGCGAAGGAATCGACCGTCTACGAGAGCGCGTACAGCGTGACGAGCTGGACTCTCTCGTCGCACGCGACTCTGATGACGGGGCTCTACCCCACCGCCCACCAGGTGATCGAACCGCGCCACCGGCTCAAAGATTCCTACGAAACGCTGGCGGAACGGCTGCAGGATGCCGGCTACCAGACTGCGGGCGCGATCAGCGGACCGTTCCTGCGCTCCCCGCACAACCTGAACCAGGGCTTCGAGCTCTGGGACGACTCACCCGCGGCCGTAACGCAGGCCGACGCCCACAGCGACATCACGAACCCCGGACTCGAAGAGAGCCTCGTTCGGTTTCTGCGCGATGAACGTGACGGAGACCGTCCCTTCTTCCTGTTCGCTTACGTCTGGGATCCGCACTACGACTTCCTGCCGCCCGCTCCCTACGACACGATGTTCGTCCCGCCCGGCGCCGAACCTTTCGACATCACGAACTTCGAACACAACACGGCGATCGATCGGGGCATGCCGGGATCCAGACTCGCCTACCTCATCTCGCAGTACGAGGGCGAAATCCGATACACCGACGACTTCCTGAGCGGGATCTGGGACACGCTCCGCGAACTCGATCTCTGGGAAGACACGTGGATCATCGTGACGGCGGATCACGCCGAAGAGTTCTTCGAGCACGGCTACAAGGGTCACAAGAACAATCTCTACACGGAGTCGATTCACGTACCGATGATTATCAAGTGGCCCGGCAGCGCGCCTGCTGCGGGTCGTGACGCGAGACTTACGGGGCTCATCGACATCCCGCCGACGGTTCTCGATTATCTGGGGCTGCTCGAACGGAACGACGCGTTCCATGGCCGCAGCCTGCTTGCGGAGCCGCGCGGGCCGAACGACCCGCTCTTCTTCGAACTCGTCACGACGTTTTACGGGCGCGATCCTGACGGGAAGTCGGAGAAAAGAGTCACACAGTGGTGGGCGACGCAGATGGGCGACTACAAGCTGATCAGCGTGCCGGCCCTCGGGGAAGACGCGCTCTTCGAGATCCGGCAGGATCCCGGCGAGTTCAGACGGATCGACGCAGACCAGCCCGTCACGCTCGAGCGCTACCTCGCTCTGCTTCCGCCCTGGCAGGAGGCCATGAAGGAAGTCGCGCGCGAACACGGCGAACCGGAGATGGCGGATCTTTCGAACGTGGACCGGGAACGGTTGAAAGCGCTCGGCTATATCGGGAACTAGTCCGCGGCATCCGCATACCGGAGACGGCACCGGCTTCCGACCGCGGAATCAGGCGCCGTTCTGAATCGTGACGACAGGAACGCCTTCGATGATCTCGTAGCGGATCGACAGGAACTGCTCGAGCGCCACGTACGAAAACGACCCCACGAGAGCAGGATAGAAGAGCCAGCCACGAATCGTCTGCGCCGTAAGACTGTCGAGATCGGGATGCTCCGAGCGCACGATTTCGAGATCGAGCACGGATCCGCAGCTTCCCACCTGCACGAGCGTCCGCACCGTGCCGTCGATTCCCCCCTGCACGAGAGTATCGGGGTAGACCGGCGGTGAGAACCGAATCGGAAATGCGAGCTGGCTGACCTCTCCGGGGAAGGGTTCCTGCGTGCCGCTGCCCGGTTCGACGAGGCACGTGAGACCGCTCAGCACGGCCGGTTCGCTCGAGTCCGGAAAGATCGTCTTTCCGACCAGGATGAAGGCGCTTCGTTTGGCGCGCACGCGGAAGAGTTCGGCTCCGGAAGAAGACGTGGCGCGGAAAAAGAGCGAGTCGGATTCGACACGCAGTGAGTCGAGGCCGAGGACGGGATCGTCGAAAAGCGACGGCGGAGACGGTGCCGGGACGTATTCGATCACCGGCACGGAAGTCGTTTCGGGATGATCGATCTGGAAGCGAACGGGAGAACCGTCCGGCATTTCGAACTGAGCGAAGAGCACTTTGATCGTGCGTGGAGCATCCGGCTCGGCGACGTTCGAATCGCCGCATCCGGTCGTGGAGAGCGCCGCAATCGTGACCGCGGCAAGCAGAATCGTGGTCGGCCCGCGCCGGCGTGTCGGACGAAAGAACGGCGGAAGAAAGAACAAGTCGCTACCTCCGCCCCCACCATACCGACGCCCGTCGAGATCGACAAGGCGTGTCTCGAAGAGATGCGGGGTCAGGACACGTAAGAGCGGAGTACCTCGCCGCGGCTTCCCACGGCGAGCTTGTCGAGCGCGCGCTTTTTGATCTGGCGCACGCGTTCTCGCGAAAGACCGAGAATACGCCCGATCTCCTCGAGATTGCGCGGGTCCTCGTCGGTCAGCCCGTAGTAAAGGCGAATGATGCGCGCCTCGCGCTCGTTCAGGCTCGCGACCATCTCCTTGACGTGCTCGCGGAGCATCTCTTCGGCCACTTCTTCATCGGGCTGGAGCGCGTTGTCGTCCGCCAGGAAATCACGGAGCGGACTGTCCCCCTCTTCGGTCGTGATCTTGTCGAGCGAGAGCGTCCTGCCGCTCAGGCCGAGCAGCAGGCGGACGTCCTTCACCTTCATCTCCAGGGCCTCGGCGATCTGGTCCGGCCGCGGCTCCTGCTGATGCTGCTGCCAGTAGTCGTTGATGGCGCGATTGACCTTCTGCATCAGGACTTCTTTGTTCATCGGAATGCGGATCGTCTGCGTGCTTTGCATTACGGCGTGCTGAATGCGCTGGCGGATCCACCAGACGGCGTAGGTCGTGAAACGGAAATCCTTGGTTTCGTCGAAGCGCGTCACGGCCTTGATGAGACCGATGTTCCCTTCGTTCACGAGGTCGCTCATGGGGAGGCCGCGCCCGAGATACTTTTTCGCGATGTAGACGACGAAACGGAGGTGGCCGAGAACCAGCGTATGCATGGCATCGACATCACCCTCGCGCGCGCGGCGGGCGAGTTCTCCCTTGCTCTCTTCCGGGATCGTCGGCAGTTTGCGGATATCACGCAGGTAAGCTGTCAGCGATCGGTCGTCGTCCGATTTGGGACTCCAGGCTCTCAATTCCCCATCCTCCAGAGCTGTCGAGGAGCGTCCTCGTTTCTATGGGGTTCTACACCGCTATTCGGATCGGGGGTCCCGGGATTCAGGCTTCGAGGGTGCTTCTGTTCAATCTTTTCCGCCGAGGTAGCCGAGGGCTTCGAGCTGTTTGCGCCGCTCCTCGTCTTCGTCGAGCGCCCAGAAGGCGGCCGTGGCGGCTTCGCCCTCGAGCCCGCGCGAGAGGAGGCGATCGTAGGAACGGGCGAGCTGCCGCAGTATGGCGCCATCCGCGTCCGCGCGGTCGTTCGTCTCGGCGGGATCGTCGACCGTGTGGAATAGCTGTTCCTTCTGGATGCGATCGGGTTTTACGATTTCACGAATCAGAGCCCAGCCGTTTTCGCGCACGCCGCGATATCCGGTGGGTGTCGGAACCGCCGTGA
>JABDJQ010000635.1 GCA_013002425.1 Gemmatimonadota bacterium | reverse complement strand
CACGGAAGCGGGTGTCACGATCGAGCGCCGTTCTTCCCTCTTTGAAACGGAGCCCGTCGGTCCGGTTGCGGATCAGCCGGCTTTTCTGAATGTCGCCGTTCTCGGAACCTGTGACCTCGAACCGATGGATCTGCTCCGCGCCATGCAGCGTATCGAAAACGAACTCGGGCGTGAGCGGCTCGTCAGAATGGGACCGCGGACGATCGATATCGATCTCTTATATGTGAACGATCTCGTGCTGCAGGACGACGCGGAACTCGTCATTCCGCATCCTCGCCTGCACGAGCGACGGTTCGTGCTCGTACCGCTTGCCGAAATCGCCCCCGACTACACGCATCCCGTTTACGGGCTCACGACAGAAGAGCTGCTCGACCGCACCGAAGACACGAGTGTCGTCGCGCCGTTCGCGAGGTCGATCTGATGGCCCACCGTTACATAGCGGTCGAGGGCGTGATCGGCGCGGGCAAGACTACGCTCTGCCGCGCGCTCGCGACGCGGCTGCGCGCGCAGCTCAATCTCGAAGTCGTGGAAGAAAACCCGTTCCTGAAGAAGTTCTACGACGATATCCGGACCTACGCTTTTCAGACGCAGATCTTCTTTCTGCTGAGTCGCTTTCGTCAGCAGCAGGCGCTGAAACAGCCTTCGCTGTTCGAAGAACGGATGGTGAGCGACTACCTCTTCGCAAAGGACCGCATCTTCGCAAGCATCAATCTGACCGACGACGAAATGCTTCTCTACGAACGTCTCATGGAAGTCGTGGAACGCGAGATCGTGCGTCCCGATGTAACGATCTATCTGCAGGCGGGCACCGATCTTCTGATGAAACGGATTCGAAAGCGGGGGCGCCCTTTCGAGCAGAACATGGATCGTGAGTATCTGGAAGTGCTGCAGGAAGCCTACAACTATTTCTTCGCGCATTACGATGACTCGCCGCTCCTGATCGTAAACGCCAACGAGGTCGATTTTCTCGGCAACGAGAACGAACTGACGGAGTTCATCCGGCAGCTCGGCGATGTCCGTCACGGCGTCAATCACTACCGTCCACTCGGGAAAGGGGACTCACGATGAGCCGCGCCCAGAAAACGCCTCTCAGTCTCGTGCGCATGAAGGGCAAGGGCAGGAAGATCGCGATGCTCACCGCATACGACTATCCGACCGCGCAGATTCTGGGTGAAGCGGATGTCGATGCGATCCTGGTGGGCGATACGCTCGGCATGGTCGTGCTCGGACACGAGACCACGCTTCCCGTGACGGTCGACGATGTCATTCGCGCCGCCGCGTCGGTGCGGCGCGCTCGCCCGCAGGCACTCGTGATCGGCGACCTTCCTTTTCTCTCGTACACGGTGAGCGTGAGTGAAGCGGTTCGGAACGCGGGCCGCATGGTGAAGGAGGCGGGCGTCGGCGCGGTAAAACTCGAAGGGGGCCGCGCCATGCTTCCGGTCGTTCGCGCGCTTGTCCGCGCCTCGATTCCGGTGATGGGGCACCTGGGGCTCACGCCGCAGTCGATCCTTCGCTTCGGCGGGTATAAGGTGCAGGCGAAGAATCCGCGGGCCGCGAACCGTCTGATCGAAGCGGCGAAGGCGCTCGAAGAGGCCGGCTGTTTCGCGGTGGTCCTCGAGGCGATCCCGGCTGATGTCGCCGCCCGCGTTACGGAAGCGCTGAGTATTCCCACGATCGGAATCGGCGCGGGTCCCGACTGCGACGGCCAGGTGCTCGTGACGCACGACATGCTCGGCATCTACGACGACTTCACGCCCAAGTTCGTGAAACGCTATGCCGAACTTCGCGAGACGATGCGAGAGGCGTTCGCGGCCTATATCAAAGAAGTGAAGGACGGCACGTTCCCCGGACCCGAACACTGCTACGACAGCGATCCGAAGGACAAATGACCGCGCTCCCGCTCTATCGCGCGCCCGAGGAACTGCGCGCCGCGCTCGCGCCCCTTCGCGCGCGCGGCGATCTCGGCTTCGTTCCCACCATGGGCGCGTTGCACGAAGGGCACCTTTCGCTGATCCGCGCGTCCGCCGCGCATTCCGCCACTACCGTCGTCAGCGTCTTCGTGAACCCGGCGCAGTTCGGGCCGAACGAGGATTTCGACGCGTACCCCCGCATGCTGCAGGACGATATCGCCGCCGCGAAGAGCGCGGGGGCGGATGTGATTTTCGCGCCCGACAAGGCCGGCATCTACCCCGAGCCGTACCGCACGTTCATCGAAGTGGAAGAGATCACGGGGACTCTCTGCGGGCGCTCGCGCCAGGGACACTTTCGGGGCGTGGCCACGGTCGTCTGGAAGCTGTTGCAGATCGTGGATCCTGATCGCGCGTTCTTCGGCGCGAAAGACGCGCAGCAGGTCAGGGTGATTCGACAGATGGTGCGCGATCTTCTCGGGCGATGGGAGATCGTGGCCTGTCCGACCGTTCGGGAGTCCGACGGGCTCGCGATGAGTTCCCGGTACTGCTATCTTACGAATGAGGAACGCGCGCGCGCCGCCGTGATCCTCGAGGCGGTTCGGGTCGCGATCGCGCGAATCGAAAAAGGAGAGAGGCATGCGGGCAGGATTCGCGTCGCGATCATGGAACGGATCGAAGCCGCTTCGCTGCGTCCCGACTACGTCGACGTCGTTTCGCTGGGAGATCTGGCGCCCGCGAACGAGATGAACGGTGACGTCCTGATCGCCGTAGCCGCGTTCGCCGGCACGACGAGGCTCATCGACAACGTATGTATTCGTATCGGGGATCATGTAGAGGAGAGATTGCCATGAGTGAAAGAGTCGCGGTCGTGCTCGCGGCGGGCGAGGGAACGCGCATGCGCTCGAGCCTTCCCAAGGTGCTGCACGAACTGCACGGAAGACCGCTCATCGGCTGGGTACTGGCCGCGATCGAAGCGGCCGGCTACGACCGAACGGTCGTGATCATCGGACACAAGGGCGAACTCGTGAAGAGGGCGATCGAAGATCACGACGTCGAGATCGCGTGGCAGCGCGAGCAACTGGGGACCGGACATGCCGTGCTGCAGGCGCAGAAAGCGCTTCGCGGAAGCAGTGGGCAGGTTACCGTGCTTTCGGGCGACGTGCCGCTCGTGCGTCCGGAAACGCTGGCCGAACTCGTGCGCGTGCACAAGGGCGCGGGTGCGGGGGCCACGATCATGACGGCCGAGTTCGAAGACCCCACCGGTTACGGCCGCATCGTTCGCGGCGATGACGGCATGGTCGAACGGATCGTGGAGCAGAAGGATGCGACGGAGCAGGAGAAGAAGATCCGCGAGATCAACTCGGGCACGTACACGTTCGAGATCGAGCCGCTCTTCGACATTCTTCCCGCGCTCGGCAACACGAACGCGAGCGGCGAGTACTATCTGACCGATGTCGTCGCGGAACTGCGCGCGCGCGGCGAAGCCGTGGTCCCGTTCGTCGTGCCGGACGTGTGGGAGATCTTCGGCATCAACACGCCGGAGCATCTCGCGCTCGCTTCCGCCCATATCGAGGAGCGGTGAAATGGAAAAGCTATGGGCCACATGGCGCATGCCTTACATCGAAAGCGTGGACAAGACGGAGGGCGGCTGCATCTTCTGCGACAAGCCGAACGCGACCTCCGAGGAAGATTCCGAACTCATCCTGCATCGCGGAGCGAAATCTTTTGTGATCCTCAATCGCTTCCCCTATAATCCCGGCCACGTCATGATCGCTCCCTACCGTCATGTCGGTTCGTTCGCCGAACTGAACGACGCGGAGCGAATGGAAATCATGGAGCTCCTCGGGCGCACGGAATCCATTCTGATGGACCGCTTTTCGCCCGACGGAATCAATGCAGGCGTGAATCTCGGGAGAGCGGCCGGAGCCGGCGTGCTCGGCCATCTGCACGTTCATCTCGTTCCCCGGTGGACCGGGGACACGAACTTCATGCCGGTCTTCGGCAACGTGCGGGTCATCCCGGAATCACTGAAAGACACGGGCGCGAAGCTCCGTCCTCACTTCGAGGATGGAAGGGACC
>JABDJQ010000624.1 GCA_013002425.1 Gemmatimonadota bacterium | reverse complement strand
CGCTGACATGGTCGAGGCGCGCCATCGTAAGGGCGAGATGACAGCCGCGTTTGTCGCGCAGCATCGTATGGATTTCGTCGACGATGAGCGTGTTGACGCCTGTCAGGATTCCTCGCCCGTATTTCGTCGTCAGCACGATGTAGAGCGACTCGGGAGTCGTGACGAGAATGTGCGGCGGGCGTTTGATCATCTCGCGGCGCAGGTGCTGCGGCGTATCGCCGGTGCGCGTCATCACGCGAATACCGAGGTCGCCCATGCCGCGCGCCTTCGCGAGTTCGTTCAGTTCGTCGAGGGGCGTCGAGAGGTTGCGTTCGATATCGTTGCTGAGCGCTTTGAGCGGGGATACGTAGACGATCTGCACGCCTTCTTCGAGTTCGCCCCTTTCCGCCTGGCGGATCAGGCGATCGAGGCAGACCAGAAACGCGGCGAACGTCTTCCCGGATCCTGTCGGGGCGGCGAGCAGAACGTCGTCCCCGTCCGCGATCCTCGGCCAGGCCGCGTGCTGGGAATCCGTGGGAGCTTCAAAATGGCTCGCGAACCACTCCTGCACGATGGGATGAAAGCGGGCGAGCACGGACACTGGGCTAACGTTCCTTCTTGATTATTCGTGGGGCGCGATAATTTCGATCTGTTCTCTCTGCACGGTGAGAAAGTGGGTCTTGTAGACGACGCGATCGTCGATCGTGGAAACCGTGGCATCCGTGACGGCCATGAATTCCTTCGCGGCGTGAATGTAGTCGGTCAGACGTTCTCCCTTCGCGAGATTGATCTTCCCTTCGATCCGAAACGTATGCGTATAAATCGTTACGTTCGTCTTTTCCAGTTCGGGCACGGCACAACCTCCCGCTAATCGTGTTCGGACACGGCTTCCAGATAAAGAAAGTCGGGAACCTCCGCGATCCCCGCGTCCCGCATCATCATGCGAAAATCGAGCGACGTGAGATACTCCTTCGCACGGTCCATCGAGTCCCAGTCGAAGACCACGACCACATGATTCGGATCGTCTACGGTATGATAGATCGCGACCGCGGTTTCACCCGCCTCGGTTCGAAGCGACTTCGCCTCGCCGAACGCCTTCTTCCACTCGGGGAAACTGCGGACACGGTGCCGCGCGATGATGCGAGCCATTATCCCTCCGCCTGCGCGCGGTGACGGGCGCGGCGCATTTGACCCGCACGAACCAGCCCGTCCCACGAAAATATTGCGAGCGCCAACCAGATCAGGCTGAATACTACCATACGGGCCGTTTCGAGGGGTTCACCATAAATCAGGACTCCGAGCAGAAACTGAAGCGACGGCGCGAGATACTGCATCATGCCGATCGTGGAGAGTCGAAGAGAGCGCGCCGCTTTCGCGAACAGCAGAAGCGGAAGCGCGGTCACCAGTCCGGTCGTGACCGCGAGAAGGCGGCCGCCGGTGTCCGTAACGGCGAAGTGCGATTCGCCGTGCGAAGCGAGCCAGAACAGGAATCCCGCAGCCGGCAGAAAGAGAAGCGCGGTCTCCAGCGTGAGCCCCTGCAGCGACGAGAGCGCGGACGTTTTTCGCAGAAGGCCGTAGACCCCGAAGCTGACCGCGAGTGTCAGCGCGATCCACGGCACTTCACCGAAAGACCACGCCAGATACGCCACGGCACCGAGCGCAATCGTGATCGCGACCGCCTGCCACGGACGAATCCGCTCGCCGAGGAAGATTCCCCCGAGCGCCACGTTCAATAACGGATTGATGAAATACCCGAGAGACGCTTCGACCACGCGATCGTGATTGACCGCGTAGACGAACACGTACCAGTTCATCGCGAGGATCGAACCGCTGAGCGTCGACAGGGCCACGAGCCGCGGCGAGCGCAGGGCCGCCAGTGCGCCGCCCGCGCTTCCGCGAATGAGCAGCAGCGGAACGAGGCAGACGAACGACCAGACGACGCGCTGCCCGATCACCTCTTCCGGCGACCAGGCCGCGAGCAGCTTCCAGTAGATCGGGAACAGGCCCCAGAGCAGGTAGGCGCCGAGTCCCGCCAGGAGTCCGGCGCTCATGCACGGCGCCGATCAGCTGTCTTCCGGCTCCGCCGTGACGAACGCGTCACCCGATTCGTCAAGGGTGATGCGAAGCACGTTCGGCCGGCAGCATACCTGACAATCCTCGACATATTCCTGCCGGCTCCCCCCGCCCCAGTCGAGAGCGATCGTGATGGATTCCCCGCAGTGCGGACACTGGTAGCTCGCCGTGTCGATCATCGATCAGCCGGCAAGTTCGTCGATCGCGCGCGCCAGCTTGAAATCGCTCTCGGAAATACCGCCCGCGTCATGCGTCGAGAGAGCGATCGAGACACGGTTGTAAACGTTCGACCATTCCGGATGGTGGTTCATCTTCTCGGCGACAAGCGCCACGCTCGTCATGAAACCGAATGCCGTCACGAAATCATCGAAGGTCAGCTTTCGCTTGATCGCGTCCCCGTCACGTTTCCAGTCCGGCATTTCCGCCAGATGCTTCGCGACCGCGACGTCGTCGAGCTTTCGCGGGGTCATGCGCCCGCCTTCGCTTCCGCTTCGTCGATCCAGTTCTGAAGCGCGTCGATGATCTTCTTACCCTGATCGATGCTCGAGATGTTGAACTTCGAGCGCGGCGCGTACTCGCCGTCGCGTTTCTGATAGCGACGAATCGTGTACTTTTCCGGGCCGTATTCCTTCTTCGTCCGGTCCCAGTCCTGATACCGGAAGATCAGTGTCGCCCAGGCGCCCTTCGTAAGGACGACCTTGTCCAGTTCCTTGACGGTGACTACGCCGTCCTCTTCCCACTCGATCGACAGTTCGTCGACTGTGCTTGCCATGCGATCCCTCCCGTTCTGTTGATTGCAGCCGGATACTGTCATAGCACAGGAGTACGGGGAAAGGCCAGAGG
>JABDJQ010000571.1 GCA_013002425.1 Gemmatimonadota bacterium | reverse complement strand
GGCGTGATGCCGAGCTTGAAGATCATCTTCTTCAGCTGCGTGAAGACGTCGCGCTTCAGAACGAGCAGCCCCTGTTCGAGCAGCCACACGTTGAAGTTCATATAATTATGAATGGGTCCGAACCCGTGGTCGGACATGATGACGACGGTCGTGTTCTCGTCGGAGAATTCTTCGGTGAGTTCTTTCACGGTGCGATCGACCTCGCGATAGAAGTCGCGAACGCGCTCGCCGTACCGTTCCCGCTCTTTCGGGCTCGAATGCGGATGCGTTTCGTCGTGAATGTGCCACACCTCGTGCTGCAGGCGGTCGGTGCCCTCGAAATACGTGATCGCGAAATCCCATTCGCGCTCGCGCAGGAGTTCCTTCGTCATCTCGCGCTTGTACTGAATGTGATGAAACGCTTCGTCGAGGACGAGGTCGACCTTCCCCTTCTGGTAAACCTCTTTGTGATAGAGCGGGAAGGGACCGTGCTTCGCCTCGATCCGGTCGATCAGATCCGGCGGGTGCGTGAAATCGCGCGCGCCCTTCGGCGTCAGGAAACCGCTGATGCAGTAGCCGTCCACTTTGTCGGGGGGGTACGTCACGGGGACGCCGAAGACCATCGACTTCTTCCCCTCGGTCGTCAGGATGTTCCAGATGGGATGCCCGTCGCGCACCGACGCGTTCACCGGCGTGACGTCGAAACTCGACTTCAGGAAATAGAGGAACTCGAAGATGCCCGTCTTGCCCGGGTTCATTCCGGTCATGAAGCTGACCCACGCCGGGGCCGTGATCGGCGGAAAGATCGAGTCGAGCGAAGCGTGCACGCCCTCGGAACGGAACTGCTTCATCGACGGCAGAACGCCCTCTTCCATCCATGGATCGAACGTGTCGAACGTAATGCCGTCCAGTCCGATGACCAAAACGCGGCGGCTCATGCCGATCTCCTTCTTACTGCCAAAACGAGGCACGCTGCGAGTGCCCATGAAAGGGCCGCGACCACTGCGCCAGTGCGAAACGATCGCGGCCTAAACTCAAATTTTACCACATGTTCCCCGGCGGACAAAGGAACCGCGCGAAACGCGTAGTTCGCGCGCAAGAGCGCGGCCGGCGTGTCGTTCACGCTCACTTCCCAGCCCGGATAATGCGTATCCGCGAGGAAGAGAACCGCCCCCGAATCGGTCGAGGCATCGATGACGACGAGGTCGGGGTCGTCGATCCGTATATCGGCCGTTCCGCGCCCCGGCGCGAGCGGAGGGGGTGCGATCGCGCTTTCGAGAAGGACTTTCTTCGACGGATCGAAAGAGGGGTCCGTGAGAAGCGCCGGCATCCGCTCCTCGGACACCGTTTCCCAGTCGTATACCAGCAGGGCGCGCGACGGCCGGGCGGCGCCGGCCTCCGGAGGCAGCCGCGCCGGACGGCCCTGCGCGATCGAGTACGGAACGCCCGCGAGCATCGCGAGCACGGGCGACCGTGCATTCTCTTCGCGAAACGGCGTGTAACGCCTTCGATCGTAAACTCCGGGCTGCACGGCCTCGAGCAGCGTGCGGTAGCGGTCCAGGTTGAGGGCGTTGATTCCCGCGATGTCGCGCATCCCGTAGAGAGAGGCCGTTCCCGGCGGAAGAAGATGCGCGGATTCGCCCCCCACGCGAAGAAGCCGCGCGCTAGCGACTTCGGACTGCATCGAACGGATCTCGTTCGTTTCCCGGAACGTCGCGTCATAGGGGAGCGTCAGGTGAAACCGGCTCCCGAACAGAAAGAGGTCGACTGTGACGAGCAGCCCGACCAGCGCGATGCGGGCCGCGCTCCCCTTCACGAAAAGCGCCGCCGCGAGACCGCTCAGCGAAAGCGCGAGCGTCGTCACGACCGTACGCGAAAAGGTGACGTCGGCGACGTCGAGCGGCACGCGCCCGCCCGCGAGCGCGCCGAACACCGTCCCCTTCGCCAGCAGGAACACCAGCGCGCACGATCCCGCGCCCGCGAACAGGAGACTCGCTCCCATGCGGGCCATGCGCTCTTCTTTCCATGCGTCGAGCGCGGACGCGAGCCCCACGGCGAGCGCCAGGTTCACGAGCACGATGATTCTGTCGGGACGTGAAAACGCGAATCCGGGGAGCGCGTGAAAGAGGCGCGCGACCGGCGTTCCCCACAGGATCGCCAGAGAGAGCGCGAGAAGCGCGATCCAGTACCCGCGCCCGCGCGCGAAAAGGAGCCCGGGCACGCCGAGCGCCAGCGTCGCGATGCCGCAGTAGCCCAGAGTCGAAACGTAGTTCTGGCGGAAGTAACCGTTCCCGCGCGTGAACAGCGTCGACCAGAGGTTCTCGTCCATCGGGTTGCCGAAGAGATCGGGAAACCAGGCGCGCCAGATCATGGCCGGATGATGCGTTCCCGAGAGAAACGTCGGCCAGTCCATGGCCGCGCGCGTGGATTCGCGCAGGAATTCATACGTAGGGAAGAGCTGGAACGCGGCGAGGCCGAACGAAAGCAGGACGGCGCCCGCATAGAGCGCGAGAAATCGTGCGCGGCCGCCCGACATGGCCGGAAGGAGCGCGAGCGCGGCGAGCGCGGCCGCGTAGTGCAGGTGAACGAGCGTCTGCGGGAACCCGGCGAGCGCCGCAAGCGCGAACGCACCCCCGAGAAAAGCGCCGTTTCGGAGGCTCGGCCTGTCCCTGAGACGAAACACGAACGCGAGAACGAGCGGAATCCAGGCAGCGGTCGAAACGAACGTGGGGTGCCCGATGCGCGTCATGAAATAGGGCGAGATTCCGTAAGCGATGCCGCCGACGATGGCGGCGCCGCGGCTCGAGCCGAGCGTGCGGAGAAGCTCGATCGTAAAGAATCCGCCGAGTATGAAATGAACGGCGACGAACCATCCCATCGCCCGCAGCGGTTCCATCAGATAGAGCGCGAGGTTGACCGGATAGAGCAACGCGGACTGATAGTTCGCGAGAAACGGCTGGCCGCAGAACGTGTACGGATCCCAGAGCGGAAGATCGCCGGCGCGCATACGATCCGTCGCGAACGCGCGACGCGGATAGTACGCCAGCGCGCAATCCGTGTTCACCGCGGGAGGAGCGATCTCTTCCGGCGTCGCCGCGATCCGCCAGGGATCCCACCGGTTCGGGTTGCACGGAAGCTCGGCACGATCGCCGAAAAGGCTCGGCCCGAAGAACGCGACCACGATCGCGATCAGCAGCAGCGGTCCCGCGAAACGACGGGCGCTCATTGCCGCCTCCGCGCGCGCACGCCGCCCGCCACCGCAAGCAGCACGAGGATCCCGAGCGACGCCAGGCTGATCGCGCGGCCGCGCGCGAAGGGCGCCGGCGCGTACCGGAACACGACTTCATGCTCGCCCGCGGGTACGACCACGCCGCGGAAGATCCGGCTCACGCGATAGAGCTCCGTTTCTTCGCCGTCCACGAACGCGCGCCAGCCCGGATACCATGTATCGCTCAGAACGAGCATCCCTTCGCGCGCGTTCTCCGTCTGCACGGCCACGACTTCCGGCGCGTCCGAATGCAGGACCACGCTCCCCTCTTCCCCCTCGGGAGCCGCGGGCACGATCACCGTGTCCTTCTCTACCGTGGTTCCGAAACGGCGCGTAAGGGGATGTGAAAGATACGCGTATGCGGCGCGGGGCGATTCGACATTCCGAACTTCGGTTGCGAAATACGCTCGGGGGTACGCCCTTTCGTTTTCGTAGACGCGCATCGGGCCTTCGTGCCGCAATGGAAACTCGAGATCCTCGTCAGGACCCGTCAATATCCAGCGCGCGCCGAGCCTGTCGAGCAACGGAGAGTCGACGGAAACGAGCGCCGTGAGCGCGTTGATGCGACGCTCTTTCACCGAGGGACGCGCCATCGCCATCCAGTAGCGACGATAATATTTCACATTCAAAGCGTTATACCCGGCCGCGTCTTCCAGTTCGAAAAGGCCCGGCAGGTTCGGGGGAAACACGTCCTCTCCGAAGCGGACGAGACGCCCCCAGTCCTCGTTCTGCAGATATTCGATCGCGGGGGTCACGTGCGGAAGCTCGTGCTCGGGAACCGTAACGTGGCAGTCGCGCGCCTCGAGCGCGGTGTCGAGGATCACGATCGCCAGAAACGCGAGCCAAACGTGCCGGTATCGGCGCGACAGCAGCAGACACGCCGCCCCCGTAACGAGAACGACGAACGAACGCACGGCGGCGGCGCGCAGCGTTGCTTCGTCGACGGCGGCCGAAGCCCCCTGCCCCGCGATCCAGTCCGCGATCCGGGGCCCGATCAGATAGAGCGCGACGAACGAGACCGCCGCGATCCCCGCGGGCGCCGCCCACGCCTTCGCCGTAGCGCGGCCGCGCGCGAAGCGATCGAGGCCGCACGCACCGAGCAGCACGAGCGGCAGCGTCACGAGGTGAACGACGCGGTCGAGGCGCGCGCCGCCGAGCCCCGGTATGTGCGCCACGCCGTAGGCAACCGGTGTCCCGAGCAGAATCAGCAGGGCGATCGCCCCCACGGCGAGCAGCGTCCGCCCGACCACGTTCTTCCCCAGCCGGCGGATGCCGAGCGGCGCGAAGAGAACGAACCAGATCCCGGCGTACGCCGCCGTTGAAATGAACGTCTGATAGTAATGGCCGTCCCCCCGCTTCAGCAGGAAGAGCCAGTCGTTTCCGCGAAACGGCGTCCCGAAGTAATCGGGGACGAGCATGCGAATCAGGGCCGCCGGATGCCAGGCGCTCGAAAGCAGCGTGGCGGCCTCGAAGCGGACGCGATCCGTCTGCATGATGAATTCGATCGTCGGAAGAAGCTGCACGGCCGCCAGAGCCACGCCGAGCAGAAGCGCAAACGAGGCGCGCGCGAACGAGGTGCCCCGCGAGGTGCCATCGGTCTTGCCGAACGTGAGCGCGAGAAGCAGCGCGCCGAGCAGCATGGCGCCCCAGGCGAGTGTCGGCGGGAAGCCCGCGAGAATGATCATCGCGAAGACGAGCGCGAGAGGCACCAGCGAACGGCCGGCGAACACGTTCCGCATCGCGAGAATCGCGAACGGAAACCACGCGGGCACCGCCATCATCGTACTCTGCCCCGTGCGCACGGCTATCGCGCCGTTTGACGCATAGACCACGCCGGCCACGATCGCGATCACGGGGGAAACGCCGAAGGCGCGGCTCAGGAAGTACATGCCGAGCGCCGCGATCCAGAGATGGATCCAGTAGAACGCGCCGAGCGATGCCTCGGGCGAAAGAAACCGGAGCGCCCAGTTCACGGGATAGAAGACCCCGGACTGGAAGTTCGCGAGAAACGGCTGCCCGGCGAACGAGTACGGATCCCAGAGCGGAATGCGCCCCTGCTCGCTCGCTTCGTGCGCGAAGCGCGCGCGTGGATAATACGATTGCAGGCAGTCGGGATTGAACGAGACGCCCCCGCCCGGAACGTCGGCCCACGGAACGAAATTGTCCGGATGATAGGTAACGAGCGCGCGCCCCGGATGCCAGTCCATGGGATAGAGCGCGGCGAGGATCAGGGCCAGTATCAGAAAGGGACCGAAGCGGCGCAAAGTCGCCCCCGGGATCAGCGCTGAGAGGATCGGAAGCTGATCTTGAACCACATCTCGATCAGTTCCGCGACCGTCGAAATCACATGGCTCGGTCGTACGGTCGAACTCCCCGCCGTTCGCGGATAGTGCCGCACGCCGATCTCCGTCACTTTCAAGTCGTACTTCTTCGCCTTCGCGAGAATCTCCGTATCCACGAAGAACTTCTTCGACTCGATCGTGATCTTGTCGAACACGTCCTTCCGGAACAGTTTGAACGCGCAGTCGATGTCGCGCACGCGAATCCGGAAGATCGTACGCGCGATCAGATTGTAGCCCCAGGAGAGAAAGAGACGGGAGAGCGGATCGAAACGATAGATGCGAAAACCGCAGACGATGTCGTAATCCTCGATCGCGGGGAGGAAGTTCTTGATCTCTTTCAGATCGAACTGATTGTCGGCGTCCGAATAGAAGACGTACTTTTTCGAAGCGGCCGTGAAGCCGGACTTGAGCGCCTCGGCGTAGCCCAGGTTCGTCGGGTGCTTGATGAGCCGCACGTGCGGGTCTTTTTTCTCGAGCGCGTTCACGAGTTCGGCCGTCCGGTCGCTGCTGCCGTCGTCGACGAAGAGGATTTCGTAGTCTTCGACGCCCGCGAGCTTCACGGCTTCCACGGCCCGCTCGTACGACATGTCGACGTTCTCTTCTTCGTTGTACGCCGGATAGACGATGCTCAGTTCACTGACCAAATCAGTTCTCCCCTTCGAGGACTACCTTGGAAAGATCGGCCAGATTCCCGAAAAGCTGAGCGATTCCCGACAAAAGAGCGATGCGGTTCTTTCGAATCGCCTCATCCTTGTCCATCACGAGCACCTTGTCGAAGAACCGGTCGATCGGGCCCCGCAGCGTGATCAGACGTTCCATCGCGTCCCTGTAGTTCCGTTCGGCGAGAGCCGACTCGTAATGCGGCCGCGCCGCCTCCACGGCCTCGTGAAGGGCGCGCTCCTCGTCGTCCCGGAAAAGCGCGGGGTCGGGAACGCCCGCGTCGCCCTCCGCCTTCTTCAGAATGTTGACGACACGCTTGTATCCGTGCACGAGATTCTGGAAATCGTCGGTCTCGCGGAAATCACGGATCGCGAGGACGCGTTCTTCCACGTCGGCCGGGTCTTCCATGTTCAGCGAAACGACCGCGTTCACGATATCGTACGTGTATCCCTTCTCGCCGAGCATGTTCTCGAGCCGCCCGCGCATGAACTCCATCGTGTCCGTTTTCACCTTAGCAGGATCTTCGATCCGCGCGCCGAGAACTTCGACGCCGAGGTCGATCAGACGGCCGACTTCGAGATCGACGCCCCCCTCGCCCAGCAGGCGCAGAATGCCGCGGGCGTGGCGGCGGAGCGCGTACGGGTCCTGCGACCCCGTCGGCATGTTCCCGAGCGAAACGGCCGCCAGCATCGTATCGACCCTGTCCGCGAGGGAAAGGATCGCGCCCGGGACGGAGGAAGGGAGATCGTCGCCGCTGAAACGCGGCATGTACTGTTCGTAAATCGCGAGCGCGACCTCTTCCGGTTCGCCGGCCGCCAGCGCGTACTCCATGCCCATATAGCCCTGCAGCTTCGTGAATTCCTTGCCGTCCTTGATCATTTCGGTCGTGAGGTCGGTCTTCCCGATCTGCGCGGCGCGCGAAACGGTCTCCTTCGCGCTCGGCGCCACCGCGAGGGAGATTGCTTCGGCGATCGTGCGGACGCGCTCCGTCTTGTCGAGCAGCGACCCCATCCCCTTCTGCCACACGATGCGCTCGAGCATCGCCACGCGATCGGCGGGCGCGGTCGCGCGATCTTCGTCCCAGTAGAACGCCGCGTCGGCGAGGCGCGCGGTCAGCACGCGCTCGTTTCCGGCGCGCACCGACTTCTCGTTCGCGCCGGTTCCGTTCGCGATCGTCACGAAATGCGGCTGCAGCGTGCCCGTTTCGTCCTGCACGGCGAAGTAGCGCTGATGCGAGCGCATGGCGGTCGTCACGATGCGGTCGGGAAGCGCGAGAAAGCGTTTGTCGAAGCTTCCCAGAATCGCGTGCGGATACTCGACGAGATACGTGACCTCTTCGAGAAGCGCGTCATCGGGGATGATCCGGACCTCGCGCTCCTGCGCGACGGCATCGATCGCCGCCTCGATCAAGACGCGGCGGGCCGGCGGCGAAACGACGACGTGCGCCGCCATCAGATCGTCTTCGTACGTGTCCGGCCCCGCGATCGGCACAGGCCCCGGGGACAGAATTCTGTGTCCCCGGCTTTCGCGCCCGCTCGTCACGTCGGCGATCGTGATCGGGACGACCGTCTGGTCGAGCAGCGCCACGATCCAGCGGATCGGACGCGCGAACAGAAACCCGCTCGACTCCCAACGCTGCGTTTTCGGGAACGGCAGCGCCGCCACGATCGCCGGCACGATTTCGCCGAGGACCGCGGTCGTCGGGCGCCCCGCTTCGTGAACGGAAGCGACGAGATACTCGCCCTTGTCGGTCTCGACGGTGCGAAGGTCCGCCACCTCGACGCCGTTCTTCTTCGCGAATCCGATCGCGGCTTTCGTGGGGTTGCCCTCTTCGTCGAACGCCACCCTCTTCGGCGGTCCGTTCTCTTCGCGGTCGAGGTCCTCCTGCCGCGCGGCAAGCCCGTGAATCAGCAGGGTCAATCTTCGCGGCGTCGCGTACGTTTCGATCTCGGCGTGCGCGATCCGCGCCTCTTTCAAGTGCGACTTCATGTTCTTCGCGAACGCGCGCAGCGCGGGCTCGATGTAGCCGGCCGGGATCTCTTCCGTTCCGATTTCGAGAAGCAGGTCGCTCACTTGCCCGCTCCCTTCCCGAGCAGCGGAAAGCCCATCTCTTCGCGGCGCTCGACATACGCGACGGCCGTTTTGCGCGCCAGGTTGCGAATGCGCCCGATGTACGCGGTGCGTTCCGTGACGCTGATCGAACCGCGCGCTTCGAGCATGTTGAACGCGTGCGAAGCCTTCACCACGTAATCGTATGCGGGGAAGATGTGGCCGAGTTCGAGGAGCCGCGCCGCTTCCGTTTCGAAGAACTGAAACTGCCCCAGATGAAAATCGACGTCGGCCTCTTTGAAGTTCAGCGCGCAGTAATCGACTTCGGAATTGCGCAGCACGTCGCCCCAGGTGAACGTATCGTTCCATCGAATGTCGAAGATCGAGTCGACGCCCTGAATGAACATCACGAGGCGCTCGAGCCCGTACGTGAGCTCGACCGAGATCGGATCGAGGTCCACGCTTCCCGTCTGCTGGAAGTACGTGAACTGCGTCACTTCCATGCCGTCGAGCCACACTTCCCAGCCGAGGCCCCACGCGCCGAGCGTGGGTGACTCCCAGTCGTCTTCCACGAAACGCAGGTCGTGCTGCGCGAGGTCGATACCGATCGCGCGGAGCGACTCGATGTAGACGTCCTGCACGTCGGCCGGCGACGGCTTCAGGATCACCTGGTACTGGTGAAAGCCCTGCACCCGATTCGGGTTCTCTCCGTAGCGGCCGTCCTTGGGGCGCTTCGAGAACTCGACGTACGCCGCCTTCCACGGCTCGGGGCCGAGCACGCGCAGAAACGTGGCGGGGTTGAACGTGCCCGCGCCGACTTCGGAGTTGTAAGGGGTCGAAAGAACGCACCCGCGCTCGGACCAGAAACGGTCGAGCGCCATAATGATTTCCTGAAATGTAGCGCCACTCTTCATCATGAACGAATCAGATCCTCCAGCGGACGGAACGGGGATCGCCCGAGACCGTGCTCGACTAAAAATCGTCGTATGGCTTCGCGTCCCTCGGCCGTCACGCGGCCGCGCGACGGACTTCGATCGGCGCTCCCGCGCGCGCACTCGATCAGCACTTCGCGCGTTTCGAGCGAAAGGGCGAGCCCCGCCGCGCCGTGCCTGCGACAGAGAACGCCGCCGGCCCGCGAGTCGAACACCATCTCGTCGGCGGTTTCGACGCGGCCGCATGCCAGGCACTGTTCCAGTTCCGGTTTGAACCCGGTGTCTTCGAGCGCCAGAAGCAAGAAACGCCAGAGGACCGCCTCGAGACGATCTTCGGCCGCGGCATCGATCTCTCGAAACGTTTCTCTGGCGAGGCGAAAGAGGGTTTCCGCGCCGCTCTCTTCCCGCTTCATTCCGATCAGACTCTCGATTATCGCATAGCCGTAAGAGAGTCTCAACAGCGACTCCCTGAGCCCGGAGTACGATTCGACGAGGTCGGCCTGCGTCAGGAGCTGGAGGTCCCTCGTCTCCTTTTCGTAGTAGACGACCTGAACCACGGTAGTGGGCTCCAGAACGCCGGAGAAGCGGCTCCTCGTTCTTCGCGCCCCCTTCGCCACGACGCGGAGGCGCCCGGCATGGCGCGTGAAGAGATCGACGATCAGGCTCGACTCCTGCAGCCGGCGGCGGCCGAGAACGATGGCTTCGTCTTTACGGATTGCCATGTCAGATCCGTCCGATGAGCTGGGCGGCGACCACGAAGTAGATGAGCAGGTTCAATACGTCGTTCGTGGTCGTAATGAACGGCCCCGTCGCGAGCGCGGGGTCGAATCCCATGCGACGCAGCAGAATCGGAATCATGGTGCCCGCGCACGCGGCGACGAGAATCGACAGGAAGAGCGCGATGCCGAGAATGAGGCAGAGCCCCCACGAACCCTGGAGAACGAACGCGATCACCGCGAGCAGGAGCGACAGGATGAGCGCCATGATGAGCGAAACCGAGAACTCGCGCGCGATCCGCTCCCCGACCCGCTTCGCGTCCATTTCACCGAGCGCGATCGAACGGACCACGACCGTGGAGCACTGGATGCCCACGCTCCCCCCCATCGCCATGATGACGGGCACGAAGAACGCGAGCGCGATGACCTGGTTCAGCTGCGCCTCGAAGCGCCCCATGAGAAGCGCCGATCCGATCCCGCCGGCGAGCCCGATCAGGAGCCACGGGAGCCGGAGCCACGTGACGCGGAACACCGAGTCCTCGTGCACGTCGTCTTCGGTCGTGCCCGCCATGCGCGTGAGATCCTCGGTCGCCTCCTCTTCGACGACGTCGAGCACGTCATCGAGCGTGATGCGGCCGACGAGGATTCCCCCCGCATCGACGACCGGCACCTCCACGAGATCGTAGCGCATCGCGAGAGAAGCCACCTCTTCCTGATCCATGTCGACCGGCACGCTGTAGAACTCGCGGTCGATCAGCGGTTCGACCGGATGGTCGTCGGATGAAATCGTGAGGCGCCAGAGTTCGAGGATCCCGACCAGGCGCCCCGCGCGATCGATCGCGTAGACGTTCTGCACCTGCTCGACGGCGCGCGCGCGGAGACGAAGCTCGTGCACCGCCTCGCCGACCGTGACGTTTTCATGTACGGCGACGAACTCGCTCTCCATGAGTCCGCCGGCGCTCTCCTCGGGATACGTGAGCAGCGTCTGGAGGCTCTCCTTATCCTCGTCTTCCATGAGGTCCATGACACGACTGGCGTCGTCTTCGGAAAGCTGCGCGACGATATCGGCCGCGTCGTCGCTGCGAAGCTGATCGACGGCGGTCGAAATCTCTTCGTCGTCGAGGCCGGCGAGAAGCGCGGTCAGCGTGGAGTCTTTTACGCGGGAGAGGACTTCGGGAGAAAGCTCGCTCGAAATCAACCGGAAGAGCGTGGACTTGTCGTCCTCTCCGACGTGGTTGACGATATCGGCGAGGTCGCTGGGATGCTCTTCGGAAAGCAGGATGCGGAGATCATCGAAACGGGACTCTGCGAGGAGCGCGTCGACCTTCTCCTGCAG
>JABDJQ010000569.1 GCA_013002425.1 Gemmatimonadota bacterium | reverse complement strand
CGCTGACCGCGGGCGGCGAGCTCGTGAACGTGCCGCTCCACCGCCACGACATCACGATCGATCTGTCCCGCGTCGAACTCGAAGCGCGTTACGGCGTGACGGATCGCTGGCAGGCGGCGCTTCGCATGCCGTACGAACGCAAGGACCAGTCGGTCACGATCAACACGATCGACGCCGCGACACCCGAAGAGGTCGCCGCGATGCAGCGGAACGGCGATATTCACCACCGCGACGAAACGTACACGGGGTTTTCGGACTTCTCGCTGCTCGCGCAAACGGCGTTTTCGGGTCTCGTGCGCGAGCGCGACGGACTCCGTATCGGTTTCGGCGCCACGATCCCCGTCGGCCGGACGGAAGATGATCCCTGGAAGCTCGGCGAGGCCGGCGATGAGCACCTGCACATTCAGTTCGGCACGGGAACGTTCGATCCGATCGCCGAAGTGATTTATTCGACCGCGGTCGGCGCCGGCGTGACCGCGAACAGTTTCGTTTCCACGCGACTGCCCGTCTACGAGAACGACAAGACGTATCGCGGCTCACGCGAAATCACGGCAATGGCAGGCTTGTCCCGCGCGCTCGGGCCCGTCGGTTTGCGCGCGAACTATCTGTTCTTCCGGCAGGGAGCGTCGGCCTGGGACGGCGAGCGCGACAAGAACTCCGGGCTCGTCTCGCATGGGGTCATGCTCGGGGCGAGCTACAAACTCGGCCGCACGGCTCTCGGCGTTGACGTGCGCATTCCCGTTTCACAGCGACTGCTCGCCGATGAAGAGGACGCGTTCGAGCAGGGCGTGGGCGTCATGGTGCGGCTGGGGATCTAGATCACGCGCTTCCAGCGCGCCCCGGGCCCGCGACCGGTCACGTCGATCGCGCCGGCCGATTTCATTTCGCGAAACACTTTACGGATGGTCGCGCGGCTGACGTCCGGGCACTCGCGTTCGATGTCGGCCATCTTGAACGGCGCGACCTGGCGTTCGATCGCCGCGCGCACGCGCCCGGATTTGTGCCCGCGCCCTTCGGCCGCCCCGACCCGCGTTTCGAACTCGCCGTAACCGCGCGTCAACACTCCCCAGAAATACGTGAGCCAGGGCATGATGTCGTGTTCTCCGTCGTGCCATCCGCGCGAGCTCTTCTCGAGCGCCTCGTAATATGTTTCGCGCGACTCCCAGAACACGCGCTCCATGCTGATGTAACGCCCCACCTCGTAACCGGCCTGATAGAGCGCGAGCAGCGCGAGCAGCCGCGACACGCGGCCGTTCCCGTCGGCGAACGGATGCACGCAGAGGAAGTCGAGCGCGAGGAGCGGGATGGCGAGCAGGGGGTCGAAGCCGTCTTCGTCAGCCTCATGATAGGCGGCGAGCGTCGCTCGCATCATGGCCGGCGTTTCGCTCGCGCTCACGGGCGTGAAGCGAACGCGCATGCTGCCGTCGGCGCGCCATTCGCGAATCGTGTTGTCGGCGGTCTTGTAGATGCCGCCTTCGTCGGGCTGATAGGCGTGAATCATGCGGTGCAACTCCCGGATCACGTCTTCGCCGATCGAAAGATCGTCATACGATTCATGAATGAGCCGGAGCGCGTCGCGGTAGCCCGCGATCGCTTCTTCGGACCGGTTCCGCGGCGTGGCGTCGCCCGTCACGATCCCCTTCACGCGCGCGGCGGGCGCCGTGATCCCTTCGAGCTTGTTCGACGCTTCGGTCGACTCGATCCGCGCGAGGGTGCGGAGCGCGGCCAGAGTTTCGGCCCGCTGGTGCGTGTAGAGCTCCTGGCGCCCGCGGGCCTCGCCGAGCGCCCGAAGCGCCGAAGCCTGTTTCTGGGTCAGCAGGATCGAGTCCCGCCTCGCGGTCGTAAGTGAATGCATGTCCTGATTCTACGCCGGGAATGGGGGTATTGCACCCCAAAAGGGGGTATTTTGATAAAAAAACTACCCCCATTCAAGTCGGGGGCTATTTTCGGATTACGCCTTGAATGCCGCCCCCGATCAGGGCGGTCACGCCCAGGAGGATGCGCGGAAGGGCGAAGCTGCCGGGACAGGCGATGTAGCGCGATTCCCAGACGGGGTCGAATTTCTCCTTGTAGCGCCGCAGGCCCTGGAAGTTGTAGAACGCCTCCCCGTGCCGGTAAACGAGGCCGCCGACCCTGTGCGTGACAGGCGCGAGGTCGTGGCTTTCCATGCCCGAAAGCGGGGCCATGCCGAGGTTGAACCAGGCGAATCCCTGCTCCTGCGCCCACAGGATCAGGCGAATGAAGAGATACTCCATGGTGCTGTCGGGAGCGTCGCTCGCGTAGCGCATGAGATCGGGAGACAGTTCTTCCTTCCCGCCGCTTTGCCAGAGATCCGCAAAGGCGATGATCTCGTCGCCCCGCTTCACGATCCCGATCGGGAATCGGGAGAGATAGTCCTCGCGGAACGAACCGAGAGAGAAGCTCTTCTCCTTTCCCTTTTTCGCCGCGAGCCAGTCGTCGGAGATCGCGCGCAGGCGGGGCATGATCGACCGTGCTTCCTCGGGCGTCAGCACCGAGAACGTGCAGCCCTCCCGCTCCTCGAGCCGGCGTAACGTCTTGCGGAGAGCCGCCCGGTCGCCCCCCTGCATCGTGAACGCAGCGAGCGGAACGCGCGCGCTCTCGCCGATGCCGTGCAGCGTGAGCCCGAGATCGACGTAGAGCCCGAGGTTCGTGGCGCCGACTTCGTAGAACGCGGGGATTCCGCCGTTCCGATCGACCAGCTCGCGGAATCTCCACGCAAGCTCGGTACGCTCGACGAGCGGCCCCTGCGGATCGCCCATCGCAATCCACGCGCGGCCACGCACGCCGTACATCAGAAACGCGGTCTTCGCGTCATTGAAGAGAAAGCGCTTGTCGCCGAGCAGCGCGAGGTGCGCGCTCGAATCGGGGCTGGCCTGCACGACGTTCCATGCGGCTTCGATATCCTCGGCGGTACCGAGCGGCGGCGGCGGCGTGTTCGGTCGCAGAAGCCGCGCGAAGGCAAACGCGCTCGCGACCACCGACGCGCCGACGATCGCGCGCATCGAGCGCGGGGCGTCTTCGCTCAGCGCGAACCGCCACCAGAGATCGCCCGAGTATTCGAGGCGCCGAAACGAAAAGAGCAGCAGAATCGCCGCACCGAGAAGCGTGGTCAGGACGAGCGCGATCCAGCCCGGCGTCCATGAAACAGCGGTCAGCGCGGTGGGGCGATAGAACTCCCTCCTGCTCGGCAGCAGCAGAAGAAGAAGCAGCGCGAGAAGCGCAGTGTGCGCGAACTGTTCGCGAAGCAGCGTTGTCAGAACGCCGACCGCCAGCAGAAGCACCGTCGCCGTCCAGGCCGAGTCCGCCCGCCGCTGCAGGCCGCGCGCCAGGAGCACGAGACCGATTCCCAGAATGCTGCCTGCGAAATGAGAAACCTCGATGAAGGGAGTTGCGCTCGAAAGACCGAAGAGCCGTGTGTGCCAGGGGAGCGTCGGCAGTGAACCCGAAAGCAGCAGGAACGCGCCGGCGGCGAATACGAGAAACCCCAGAACCTGTGGCACGGCCTCGGACACCCAGTCGCCGAGCTGTCGACCGACGCGGCCGATGACTTCTTTTCGACGGGAGAATTCGTGCAGGCCGAGAAAGGACATCGCGCAGAGAAGCGGAAAAACGTAATAGACGAGACGGTAAAGGAGGAGCGATCCGAAGACGGCTGGCGCGTTTCCGGTCGTGGTGAGCGAGAGCCCGACGACGGTTTCGAAGACGCCGAAGCCTCCCGGTACCTGGCTCGCGATCCCGAACACCTGGCCGAGAAAGAAGACTCCGAGGAACGGCACGAACGCGATGCGCAGGTCGTCGGGGAGCAGAACCCAGAGCACGAGGGCCGACGCGATCCAGTCGACGGCCGAAACAGCGATCTGCGTGAGCGACATGTGCAGACCCGGCGCGGGAAACGTCCAGCTCCCGATCCGAATCGGCGAACTTCGCACGGAAGCGAGAGTGACCCAGGCCAACCCGATCGCGAGAAACAGGGCCCCGGGAATGCGCGCGGTCTCGAACGGAAGCGGAATCGACCCGGGCAGGACGGGCGCGTCCCATACGAAAGCCGCTCCCCCGGCGATGAAGATTCCGATCCACGTCGTCAGATATCCGAACGTTACGATGCGCGCCAGGCCGTCCGCGTCTGCGCCCATCGACGAATAG
>JABDJQ010000565.1 GCA_013002425.1 Gemmatimonadota bacterium | reverse complement strand
ACTCACTGCTTCCACCGAGATCCCCGGGCCCTTCGTTCGAGGCCGGCTTCCGCCCGGGCGCCCGCATGAGGAGACTGCCGAGCATCGGCGCGAGCGCAAGTGCGAAGATCAGCGACCCGAGCATGGCAAACGAAACCGTATACGCCAGCGGCCGGAACGTCTTTCCCTCGACCCCCTGAAGCGTAAACAGCGGCAGAAACACGATGATGATGATCGAGATCGCGAAGAGAATCGGGCGGCCGACCTCCGCGCACGCCCGTGCGACTACCTGTGTGCGTGTTTCGCCGGGATTCGCGGTTCGAAGATGGCGATCGATGTTCTCGACCATCACGATCGTGCCGTCGACCATCATGCCGATGGCGATTGCGAGCCCGCCGAGCGACATCAGGTTCGCCGAGATCCCGGCACGACCCATGAGAAGAAACGCAAACAGCACGGAGAATGGAATCGAGATCGCGACGACGATGCTCGGCCGCAGCCCGCCCATGAAAACCAGCAGAACGAGCGATACCAGTACGATCCCCTGGAAAAGAGCGCTCGTGACCGTATTCACGGCTCCCTGCACGAGGCTCTTCTGTTCATAGTATGGAACGATACGCACTCCGGCCGGCAGGATGTCGTTGATCTTGCCCAGCCGTTCCTCCACGTGGGCGATGACGGTCGAGGAGTTCGTGCCGAACAGCTTTACGACCATGCCCGAAACGACCTCGCCGGCGCCGTTTCGTGTCTGCAGTCCGCGGCGGATTGCGCCGCCCAGCTCTACATCGGCGACATCGCGCAGGAAGACCGGCCTGCCGTTTTCCGTCTTCACGACGATCGAACGCAGATCCTCCCGGTTCGTAGCGAGCCCCACGGATCGAACGACGAATTCTTCCGCGTTCTTCTCGATGAACTGCGCGCCGACGTTTTTGTTGTTGGCGCGAATGCGCTCGATGACTTCGCCGAGTGTCACGTCGAATCGCTGCAGCTCTTCAGGATGTACGACGACCTGAAACTGTTTTTCGAACCCGCCGATGCCGAGCACCTCAGTCACGCCGGGCACGGTCTGGAGGTGGAACTTTACGATCCAGTCCTGCATCGTGCGAAGTTCTTCAAGCGAGTAGTCCCCCGTCGTGTCTTCCAGGTAGTAAAAGAGAACGAGGCCCATCCCGGTCGAGATCGGTCCGAGCTCCGGTTCGCCGAATCCCTCCGGAATCTGTTCGCGCGCTTCCTGCAAGCGTTCTCCGACGAGCTGGCGCGCGAAATAAATGTCCATGCCGTCTTCGAAGTAGACATTGACTACGGAGAGGCCGAAGTTCGAGACGCTGCGCACTTTCTCCACGCCGGGAAGCCCTGTCATGGCGATTTCAACCGGGTAGGTTACGAATTTTTCGATTTCCTCCGGTGCGAGCCCCTCCGTGACCGTGAAGACCTGCACGAGGTTAGGCGAAACGTCGGGGAATGCGTCTACGGGGAGCTTCGTGTACGCGTAGTACCCGGCGCCCATGATAAGAAGCGCGACAACCGTCACGAGTAGGCGATTGCGCAGGCTGAACTGAATGATGCGTTCCATGCCGCCTCCTAGTGTGCGTGGCCGTCGCCGAACGCTTCTTTTTCGAGTTCCGCCTTGAGCGTGAATCCGCCGGTCCGGACGTACCGATCGCCCGGTTGCAGCCCCTCCACTACTTCGTACAGGTTTTGATGATATCGCCCGAGCACGACCGGCTGCGGCTTCAGACCTTCGTCCGTTTCGATGAAGACCACCGTAACGTCTTCGTACGTTTGCAGCGCCGTGCCCGGCACAGCAACCGGGACATCCGCCGTCTCGACCGTAACGCCCACCGTGACGAACATGCCCGGCCGCCAGAAGCTCTCGGAATTCGGGAGTACGAGTCGCGCGGTCGCCGTCCGCGAGTGTTCATCGACGATCGGCGTGATGTAGCTGATCGTGCCCGTTTCGTGCGCGAGCTGATGTCCGACGAAGACCTGCGCCTGCTGCCCGACCTTGACGATGCCGAGGTCGCGCTGGTACACCGTGACGTCGACCCAGACGCTCGAAAGGTCCGCGATCACGAACGCGTCCCGATCGCGCGACGCCGCCTCGCCCATCGTGATGTGCTTGGCGATTATGGTTCCCGAGATCAGCGTCTTCACTTCGAACGGCGCCAGGCTCTCGTCGCTTTCGATGATTGCGAGAACCTCCCCTTTTCTTACGTAATCGCCGATCCGCGCGCGAACCTCCGTTGCGATGCCGGGGAAGCGGGGCACGATGTGGGCGAGGCGATCCGCGTTCGGCACGACCTCGCCGGGGAGTTCGAGCGTGCTTACGATCGTGCCCGGGCCCGCGACGTCGAGAATGATGCCGAATTCGTCCATCTCCGCCTGGCTGAGGCGCACCGCGCCGTGTTCATCGCTTTCGCCGCCGTGATCGCTGTGGTCGTCATGGTCGTCGTGACCCGGCGTCTCGGCCTTCGGCTGTTCCGAGGCATGGTCGTGACCATCGCCCTCGGAGTGTTCGTGCGTGTCCTGATCCGCCGAAACCTCGCTGAACGTGCCAACCGCGTCCAGGAGTGCGAAGAGCGCGAGTAAAAACAAAAGGCAGGCGCTCCATGTGATTCGCTTAACCATTGTCGAGTTCTCCTGTATTGCCGGGGGGCCTTGTAATCGGCGTTCCCGTAAGTCGTTCCAGTTCAGAAACCGTGTGGTGATAGCGGACGAGCGCGTCCAGATAGCGGCTGCTCAGTTCGAAGAGCATGCGCTCGGTGTCGAGCACGTCCGTAAACCGGATGGAACCGCGCAGATAAGTTGCCTGGGCGGCTTCGAAGGCTTTCTCGGCTTCGGGAAGTGCGATATCGCGAAGGGCGGCGACTTCGTCCGCGGCCGCGAGGAGGGTTTCGTGTATCCGAAACAGTCGGGTCAACATGCGCGTCGAGGCGGCCCGATTCTCCTGCTCCGCCTGCTTCACGCGCAGTTCGGCGGCCCGCACCGCGCCCTGGTTGCGATCGAAGATCCGAAGTGGAATGCCGAGCTCCACGAGAAAGGCCGCATCGTCGGTGTCGCTGAAGTAGCGGACACCGGCACCGACCGAAACGTCGAGCGAGCCTTCCGCGCGCGCGAGGTCGCGCTCCGCTTCGCGCCTGTCGAGTTCCGCCGCCCAGCGCGCGATCGACGGACTCTCTTCGAGTGCAGCGCGCAGAACCTCGCGGGGCGGGATCGAAGGCACCTGTTCGAGATTGCCGACGGCGGTCTCGAACACCG
This sequence comes from Gemmatimonadota bacterium, assembly GCA_013002425.1. GTDB lineage: Bacteria > Orphanbacterota > Orphanbacteria > Orphanbacterales > Orphanbacteraceae > JABDJQ01. The sequence continues at coordinate 11,101 of JABDJQ010000565.1, read as the reverse complement.
GCTTCTCCGTACCCCAGTTCGCCGAAAGCGCGATCCGGGCGGCTAGAAGCGCGTGTCGAGCAGCCGTCTCCTCGACCCGGCTCGTAGCCAGTTCGACCCGCGCTCGACTCTGTTCCACCGGCGATGTCGCTCCCGCCTGGACGCGGCGCGCCACGGACTCCAGCACGTCTTCGGCTACTTCGGCCAGTTCGCTCGCAAGCGTCAGGTGCTCCTGCGCGGCCAGAACTGCGGTGAACGCGTTCGCCGTTTCCGTGAGCACGTCGATGCGGGCGATCTCGTAATCCCACCCGGCCACCTCTCGTGTCACGCGTCCCACGGAGGATCTCGCGGTGCGCTTCCCGCCGAGTTCGACGAGCTGTGAGAGCGCGATCGTAGCCTCGGAGCCTCCGAATCCGCCGACCTCACCCGTGCCGCCGAAGTTTTCGTACGACGCTCCCAGTTCCGGATTCGGTCGAAACCCGGCCTGCAGCACTTCGGCCTCGGCGATCTTGATCTCGATCGACCATCTTGCGAGTGCTGGGCTGTTTACGAGAGCGAGCGCCAGCGCATCATGCAGCGCAAGCGGCCCGGTCGGTTCCGCGAACTCGATCCGACCGACCGGGTCTTGTACTTCGTGAACGGCGACTCTGTCGTTGCCGGACGTGTTATCCGCAGCGGCATGCGACAGCGGGCACGCCACAAGCCATGCGGCAACAAGGGGCATTCCGCCCCGTTTCCAATTGAACATGATGAGAATGTTCCTGTTCGTCTTTGCCGGCAGGAATGCAGGCGACATACTGATTCCCGGCGACGCACGGGCGCCTGACGGGGTTAATCGTGACGATCAAAAACGTGTATCAGCGGAGGAGCGGAAGGTCGCTTTCGTGAACCGGCAGAGAGCGACGATGTTCGTGAGGCAGGCTTGTATCGAGTGATGCGGATTCCCACGGAGAGACTTCGAATGCGTTCGATTGTTCGAGAGGAGCCGCCAGCGCCTTGACAACCTTGTTGCGCTCGTTGTCGGCCCGAATGGGCGAGTCCACGCACGGATCCTCCGCGCACGCCTCTTCATGCCCGCAGGACACTTCGTCAGCAGGCGCATCCGTGCAGACGTGCTCCGTGAGCCCGGCAAGGCAAACACCGGGGCTGGCCAGCAGGGCCCAGAGAGTGAGGATTGCGAGAAACGTCCGAAGCATGTGAAGACCATATCCCTTTTGTTCCGTATCGACAAGATATCTACTAAGAAGACCGTTGATGGATTCCATGCGCCATGTATCGACGGGCGGGGAGATCGTCTTGAGTGGCGGACGCCCCGCCCCCCTCAGCTCCAGTCGAGCCGTTCGAGAAAGCGCCGCAGCTGGCCGGCGTTCCGGAATTTCTTTTCGATGAGAGAGTGTTTGAGGCCGCAGCAGATCTCTTTGACGACGGGCGGCTGCGAGGCGTAGTGCTTCCGGCCGCCGACGATTTCATGAAACAGGTTCACGAGGTCGATGACGTCGGCGAGGATGTTCATCGTGGCGGACCCGGGCCGGAAGTGGCAGTCGATCAGCTTCAGATCGAACTGCAGGCCGTGGCGCTGGACGATGATGTTGTCGGAATGAATGTCGCCGTGATACTCGCGGGAGTCGTGCAGGATCTCGACGCCGGCGGCGAGCGCGTAGAGAAAGTGCCCGGCCTGAAACGGGTCGAGGCGTTTGCCGCGCCGGCTCTTCAGCATGTCGGTCAGCAGAATCCCTTCGTAATACTCCGAGACGAGAAACGAGATCGGCTCGCCGCGAAAGCGGATCTTCTCGGGCGTCACGTACTGCATGAGAATCGGCACGTGCTGCAGGCGGTGCAGTTTCTGGGCGTACTTGCGAAGGGCCCGGTTCTTGACGTTCCGTTCGGGGTAGAAGAACTTCGCCGCGCGCTGAATGCCGGTTTCGAGCTCGGTCACGCGATACACTTCGCCTTCCCAGCCTTTGCCCAGCTTGGCGGCGACTTCGTACTTGCCGGCGAGTACGCGCCCTTCCTGAAAGTCGTATGTATCGATCTTGCTTGGCATCGGTGCAGTCCTCGTGATGAACGCGACGGGCGCGCCGGCCGCGGTTAGACCGCCCCTTCGGGCGGAGGGAGGGGGGCGCCGGAGCCCACGCTGCCGATGAAGAGAATGGCAAAGATGACGAACCACATGACGGTCAGAAAGTGCCAGTACATGGTCGAGTAGAGCGGGCCGGGATAGTAGTCGGCCCCGTAGCGCCCCTTGAACGCTTTGACGAGCACGACGGTCATCGGCAGAACGCCGCCGAACACGTGCAGCGCGTGCAGCCCGGTCAGCATGTAGAACGTGAACGCGAACAGATTGTGCGCGTCGGCGGCCTGATAGCCGACCATGTCGAACCAGTTGAAGGTCTGGAAGCCGAGGAACACGAGCCCGCATACGTACGTGATCGAAAGGTAGCGCTTGAGTGCGGCCGTGTCGCCGCGCTTGATGCCGTCGTACGCGAGCTGCTGCGTCAGCGAGCTGAACGCGATCACGAGCGTGCTGATCCAGAGTCCGGTGGACGTGAGACTGGTGCCGGGCGGAGGCCACTCGGGCGACCGCATGCGCACGACCAGATACCCGATGATGCTGGCGCCGAAGAGCATCGTGAGCGAGGCGAGCAGCACCCACATCCCGAGCCGGCCGGCGCCCGGAATCGGACGGAGTCTCTCGTCGCTGACTTCGGGCGGGTTGGCCGTGGCCTGGTCCATCATGGTCTTACTCGGTGGCTACGGCGGGGGCGGGCCCTTCGTACATGTCGGGCATGTTCTCGGCGGTGTCCATGAGCGAGATCCCGAGGAACAGGATTACGAACATGAACGAAAACGCGAGAACCAGGCCGTTGTACGGCTTGTCCCAGATCAGGTGCATGAAGAAGAGCGCGACGAGCGTTGCCTTCACGCCCGCGATGACCAGCGCGAGCCAGATGTTGAACGCGCCGAGATCGATCTGCGTCGCCGTCCAGACCGTAAGTGCGGTCAGGATGATGAGCGCGAAGAAAACGCCGAACAGAAGCCAGAGCGGAACAATGTGGCCGACCTGTTCGCTGTCGTGACCGTGAGACATCGTAACCTCCCTTACCCGATCAGATAGAGAAGCGGGAAGAGGAAAATCCAGATAAGGTCGACAAGGTGCCAGTAGAGCACGCCGAGGTCGACCGGCGTAAAGTACTCGGGACTGAAATCGTTCTTCAGCGCGCGATAGATGAGCCATCCGAGAATGATCATGCCGATCAGGACGTGAATCCCGTGCAGACCGGTCATTCCGAAATAGATCCCGAAGAAGATATGAACGTTGTCCGGAATCGGCCCTTCCCAGTGATGGCCGGCGCCGTGTCCGTCGTCGTGCCCCTCTTCCGCCACGGGAACGAGGCCGCGCGGGCCGATGGCCGCCGGCAGCGTAGTAGAGCGTTCGGCCACGTCGATCGCGAGCACGTCCGCGGGCAGTTCGACGCCCTCCCCCTGCGCGGCGGGAGCGGCCGCCTGTGCGCCGGCCGCCTGCGCGCCGTCGGTTGCGAGAGCGTCGCCGCCGGCCGCGGGAGCTTCCGCGGCCCCTTCACCGTGCGCCGCTTCGATCCCGGCGACCTGTTCCGCTTCCGTGTGCCCTTCGTCCACGCGTCCGTGCGCGCCGCCGAGTTCGCCTGCCGCGTGCGCTTCTTCGCCGTGAATGACTTCCGCCGCGTGTCCCGCGGGCTTGTATTTCGTGCCCCAGAGAAGGCCGTCATGAATCTTGTGGGAGTACTCGACGTATTTGATCGCCATGAAGGCGCCGCCGCAGAGTAGCGTTATGAACAGCAGCGCGATCATCAGCCCCTTCTGGCCGAGCTGCGCCGCGCGTACGGACCAGGCCGCCGTGAGCGAGCTGAACAGCAGCACGCACGTGTTGATCGCGCCCCATTTCACGTCGAGGAACTGATGTCCGAACACGAACATGTCCATGTGGTTCGCGCGGTACACGGTGTACGCGCAGAAGAGGCCCGCGAACAGCAGCACTTCCGTGGCGAGGAAGAGCCACATGCCCATCTTGCTCGACGCGAACTGCTGCGACGGCGTGTCGAAGTGATGCTGCATCCACTTGGGATGCTCCGCGTGCCCCGCGCCGTCGGATGAGTGCTTCTTGCTCATTTACGCCGAGCCCTCCGCTTTCCGAAAGACGTAGCCTTCGATCCGGTCGTCCCACTCCAGCTCGCTGAAGTCGTACGGGTCGCCGACCGTCGGCGCCTCCTTGAAATTGTAGTAGGGGGGCGGCGAGGGAATGTGCCACTCGAGCGTGTTGCCGCCCCACGGATTCGCGGGCGCGCGCTTCCCCTTGAGGAGCGAATGGAGCAGATACCCGGCGATCAGGAAGAAGCCGATCGCCATGATGAACGAGCCGCCCGTCGAGATGTGGTGATAGATCGTGTACTCGTCGATGTAGTTGTAGTACCGCCGCGGCATCCCCTGGCTGCCCATTACGAACTGCGCCAGGAACGTCATGTTGAAGCCGACGAAGATGATCGCCGCGCCGATGGCGCCGAGCTTTTCGTTGTACATGCGCCCGAAGACTTTGGGCCACCAGTAGTGAAGCCCCGCCAGGAACGCGATCACGGTGCCGCCGAACATCACGTAATGGAAATGCGCGACGACGAAGTATGTATCGTGCAGATGAATATCGACCGCGAGTGAGCCAAGGAAGAGCCCCGTGAGCCCGCCGATTCCGAACAGGAACATGAACGAAAGCGCGTAGAGCATCGGGGTCTTGAGAACGATCTCGCCCTTGTACATCGTGGCGAGCCAGTTGAACATCTTGATCGCCGTCGGAATCGAAACCGAGAACGTGAGCGCGCTGAACACGAAGTTCGCGAGTTCAGACTGCCCGCTCGGGAACATGTGGTGCCCCCACACGAGGAAGCTCAGGATCGCGAGCACGATCGAACTGAACGCGATGAACTTGTAGCCGAAGATGTGCTTCCGCGAGAACACGGAGAAGATCTCGGACATGATCGCGAGCGCCGGCAGAATCATGATGTACACGGCCGGGTGCGAATAGAACCAGAAGAAGTGCTGGAAGAGCACCGGGTCGCCGCCGAGCGCCGGATCGAAGATCCCGAAGCCGAGCGTGCGTTCCACGATGAGCAGCAGCATGGTGATACCGATCACGGGCGTCGCGAGCACCTGCATGATGGCCGTGCCGTAGATCCCCCAGAGAAAGAGCGGCATCTTGAACCACGTCATCCCCGGCGGGCGGAGCCTGTGAATCGTGACGAGGAAGTTGAGCCCCGTGAAGATCGAGCTGAAGCCGAGGATGAAGACGCCCATCGTGATCGAGATGATCGCGCCGTCCGTCTGGGTGCTGTAGGGCGTGTAGAACGTCCACCCCGTGTCGGCGCCGCCGTTGACGAGCGAGAACACGGTAAACGCCGCGCCGATCAGCCAGAGGTACCAGCTCATGAGGTTCAATCGCGGAAACGCCACGTCTTTCGCCCCGAGCATGAGCGGCAGCGCGAAGTTCCCGAGCGCCGCCGGAATCCCCGGAATGATGAAGAGGAAGATCATGATCGCGCCGTGAAGCGTGAAGAGCTGGTTGTACGTGTCGGCGTCCACGATCGTCGCGCCCGGGGTCAGCAGTTCGGTGCGGATGAGCAGAGCGAACATGCCGCCGATGAAGAAGGCGGTCAGAATACAAATCAGGTAGAGGATGCCGATTCTCTTGTGATCCAGCGTAACGAGCCAGGACATGATGCCCTTCGGATAGCTCAGAAAGTTCTCACTCTCCGCTTCCTCGGAGGCATACCCGCCGAGATCAGTGGGAGTGATGCTGGTGTCGGTGACGTTCATCTCGTCCTCTCTTTATTGCTACTGAAGCGATTTGATGTAAGCGATGATCGCCGTGATTTCCTGATCTTTCAGGCGACCCTTGTACGTCGGCATGACCGCGTCGTATCCCGCCACGACCTGCGACGCCGGATCCATGATCGACTGGCGCACGTAGTTCCCGTCGACCGTGACCTGTTCCCCGGTCGTGAGCGCGTGCTGCGCCCCCCAGATGCCCTTGAAACTCGGCCCGATCCGGACAGAGCCGTCGATCGTGTGGCACTGCTTGCAGCCGCGCATGCTGTAGAGCATCTCCCCGCCTTCCGCGGGCGAGAGTTTGTCGAGGAAGTTCGAAGCGTCTTCGAGCCACGTTTCGAACTCGCCGGACGGATGCACGACCACCTTCGACATCATGTCGGAATGGCCCGTGCCGCAGTACTCGGTGCAGAAGATCACGTGATCGCCGACTTCGGTCGCTTCGAACCACGTGATGTTGTAACGGCCCGGGACGACATCGCGTTTCACGCGGAAATTCGGCACGAAGAACGAATGGATTACGTCTTCGGACTGCATGACGAGTTTCACGGGGCGGTCGACCGGCACGTGGAGGTTTTCGTCGACGTAACCGTTCGGATAGGTGAACATCCACGCCCATCGCTGCGCCGTGACGCCGATTTCATACGAATTGGCGGGGGGAACCGTGAGGTCGAGGTACGCTTTGAATCCGTACCAGAAGATCGGAATGAGCAGGATCGTCGGAATGATCGTCCACGTGAGCTCGAGCACCGTGTTGTGCGACGAGTGCTTCTTCGCGGTCGCGTAGCCTTTGCGCGCCCGGTACTGAATGGCGAACAGGATCGTGAGTCCCACGATGATGAAAAAGAAGACCGCGGAGATCCAGAAGATGAAGCCCCAGACCCAGTCGATCGCGGCCGCGGCCGTCGAGGACTGCTTCGGCAGCCAGAACGTCTTTTCCTTGCCCGCGAGAGCCAGGCCTGCCAACGCCGTAAGAAGCGCGCCCATGTAGTCAGTACTCCCTTTAAGCTGCGGGATCGGCCCGACGGGATTCGCGCCGTTTCATGACGAGAATTCCGACGCCGAGAACGAGAATCGTCAGAAACCCGCCGCCGCGCATCATGTTCATTGCCGCCGGCGCGTAGCGCCCTTTCGCGGAATCATAGTAAAAACAGTACAGCAGTATCTTATCAAAGGCGGAGCCCATTTTCCCCTCGGAAGCTTCCAGGAGCGCCAGCCTGAGATCTTTCGGCGAATGTTCGATCCCGTACAGATAACGGGAGATCTTTCCTTCGGGCGTCAGAACGAAAAGCGCCGCCGCATGCGCGTATTCCTGGCGATCGTCGTTCCACGCGTAATTGAACCCCACCGCCTCCGTCACTCTCTTGATCTGCGGCTCCGCGCCTGTCAGAAAGTGCCAGCCCGTCGCTGCCGCGGGGCGCCCGAATTCCTTGATGTAATTCTGCTTCTTCAGCTTCGCGAGCGTATGCGATTCCAGAGGGTCGATGCTCAGCGTGATGACGGCGAACTTGTCGCCCGGCGTCCACGCGAGTCCTTCCAGCCCCTCCAGCATGCCGTTCGTCACGAGACCGCAGAGCATCGGGCAGCTGAAGTAGCCCAGGTTCAGAATGACCGGGCGGCCGCTCTCGAAATACTCGGCCAGCGTGACCCGGCGTCCCGTTTCGTCCGTGAACGAGGCGTCGAGCGGCACGTTGTCGCCGAGATGCTCGTCGATGCCGACGTCTTCGAGATCGGCCGGCAACGGCTCCTGACGCTGCGCGAAGACCGGGGCTGCGGCGAACGCGATCGCCGCGATCAGGGAAAGAGCCCGCATGGTCTTCATCGTGTCAGTCTCCTGCTGTGGCTCCCGCTTCGCGGGCCACGAGTTCCATCGCCCGATCGATCGGAATGCCGACTACGCCTTCGGTTTCGCTGACCCATCGGTAGCTGTTCAGTTCGGCGAGCTGTTTCGATCGGAGCTGGGTCAGCTCTTCCGGCGCCTGTGAAATCACCTTGCGCTCGATCTCGCCCGCTTCCAGATGATAGTAGGCAGCCTGCAACGCCACAATGGCGGCGAGGATGAAAGCGGCGCCGGTCAGGCCCCAAAGCGCTGTCCAGTACGGATTCGGGTCGTTTCCGCTGTCTAGAGCCACGATCGATTCTCCTTATGCGCGAGATGCGCCTGCGCAATCGGCCGCTCCCCGAAGGAGCGGCTTAGTAATTCTCGAATGCGAGCGAACCCTCGAGCCGCGGATCCTTCTCGGGAACCAGCGACGCCTTGCCCAGGCGGCGCGCCATTCCGACGAGGAAGAGGCCGCCCATGGCGAGGAAGAGGGTGATGTCCATCAGGTTGAAATGGATGCCGTCGGTGTACCACTCCGGCATCGTGACCCAGTACATGTCGCACCAGTGAATGATCAGAATATAGACCGCGCCGAACCGGAAGAACGCGCGGCTTCGCTTCGGGATGCGCGAGATGAAGAACAGGAACGGCACCACGAAGTGGGCGATCAGGATTCCCCACGAGAACGGGAGCCAGCTGCCCGTGATCCGGTGCAGGTACCATTCGGTCTCTTCGGGGATGTTCGCGTACCAGATCAGCATGAACTGCGAGAAGCCGATGTACGCCCAGAAGATCGTGAACGCGAAGCAGAGCTTGCCGAGATCGTGATAGTGCTCGGTCGTGACCGATTCCGTGATCCGGCCCTTCGCCTGCAGCCACATCGAAGACATCGCGATCAGCGCGAACGCGGAAAGCGCGCAGCCGGCGAAGTAGTAGACGCCGAGGATCGTCGAGTACCAGTGCGGGTTCAGCGACATGATGAGGTCGAACGCGGCGAACGTGGTCGTGAGCGCGAACAGCACGATGGCCGGCGCGCTCCACTTCTGCATGCGGAGCGTATGGTCGATGTCGCCGGTTGTGTCCTGTTTGACCGACTGGCCGTGAAAGAAGCGCGAAAGAACGACCCAGATCAGGAAGTAGAGGCCCCAGCGGATCAGGAAGAACGGCTTGTTCAGGTAGCCCAGTTTGGCGGCGAGTACGGGATCGGATGCGGCGTGCGGGTCGGTCCAGTGGTGATAGATGATGTCCATGCCGAATGCGATCGGGATGAACAGGCCGAGCAGCAGCAGCATGTTCGCCGCGATCGCCTCGGCGATCCGCCGCACGACCACGCTCCATGTGGCGCTCGTCAGATGCTGGATGACGACGAAGAAGATGCCGCCGAGCGAAAGGCTCAGGAAGTACGCGAAGTTCGTCGTGTACGACTTGAAGAAGCGTTCCGTGCCGTGGTCCGACGTGAACGCGATTGCCAGTGTCGCCAGGATCCCGATGGCGGCGACGATTCCGCCGACCCGCGTCAGCATCGGTCCGAGATCGCCGAGTGATCGGTTTTCGTTGCTTCGATCGATGGTCTTCTTCATCTCTCTCGTCTTCTCCTGCGCTAGCGCAGTTTGTCGCGAAGGTTCGCGGGCACGTCGTCGATCGTCGCGTTCTGGCTTCGCTGCAACGCGCGGATGTAAGCCACGATCGCCCAGCGATCCTCGACCTTCACCTGCAGCCCGTATGCGGGCATCGAACGAATCCCGTTACTGATCGTATTGTAGATGTGGCCGGCCGACCGGCTCCGGAGTTCGTCGCTGTGGTACGAAACGGGCGGAATCCACGTGCCCTGCTGCAGCTTGTCGGCGCGCTGGGAAACGATGCCGTCGCCGGCGCCCGTGTAACCGTGGCACGGCAGGCAGAACACTTCATAGCGCTCTTTTCCCCGCTCGAGCAGCGCCCGATTGACTTCGATCCCGTCCGGGTATGTCGTGGCGAACTCGCCGTTCACCTTGCCGCGATACATGTGATCGTCTTCGCGCAGCTGTCCGCGCGCGACCGTGCCGTTCACCGCCGGGCGCATGGCGCGGCCGTCGTTGAAGAGCGCGTTCGGCTGCTGCGACTGATACGCGTAGCCCTGGTCCATGTCCCAGATGATCTGCGGACGCGGCTCGGACGACTTCGTGGCGCGCAGTTTCGCGACTACGGCGAACGGAACGAGTGCGAGACAGAGGGCGATCAGACCCAGCGGGTAAAACCATCGGGGGATCATCTATTCGTCCTCCTCTTCCACTGCCAGAGCGGGAGCGCCGCCCAGCGTATCGGCGAACGACTTCGTCTTTTCCGCGTGGAACTTCGGGTCCTTCGCCTCGATCGAAATGAAGAAGCGGTCCGAAGTGGCGCGCCGGAAACGCTCGGCCGAGAACAGCGGATGATAAAGCTCCGGCAGCTGGTTGAATCCGAGCATGCCGAAGAACGTCGCAAAGGCGCTGAAGAGCACCGTCAGTTCGAACATGATGGGAAAGTTCGCCGGGATCGACCAGAACGGCTTGCCCGAGATGATGTACGGATAGTCGTACGCGTTCATCCACCACTGCATCACGATCGCGACGATCAGGCCGGTGAAGCCGCCCACGAATACGAGATACGGAAGAATGGTCCGCTTGACCCCCATCGCCTTGTCGAGTCCGTGCACCGGGAACGGCGTGTGGGCGTCCCACTTGTCGAAGCCGGCGTCGCGCACCTTCTCGGCTGCGTGGATCAGCTGATCGACCGTTTCGAACTCGATCAGGTAGCCCCAGAGCGATGTTTTACGTTCCGCGCTCAATGTTTCGCTCCTTCCTGTCCGTGCCCGGCGTGCGCCTGGGGCAGGACGGCCTTGATCTCCGCAATCGCGACCATCGGAAGGAAGCGGATGAAGAGCAGGAAGAGAGTGAAGAAGAGCCCGAAGCTCCCGATCAGCGTGCAGACGTCGACCCATGTCGGCATGTAGAAGCCCCAGCTGCCGGGGAGGAAGTCGCGGTGAAGCGACGTCACGGTAATCACGAATCGTTCGAACCACATGCCCACGTTCACGAGGAACGCGACGACCATCATGACCGGGATGCTGCGACGCATCTTCTTGAACCAGTACAGCTGCGGGATGAACACGTTGCAGCTCGCCATCGTCCAGTACGCCCACCAGTAGGGACCGAACGCGCGGTTCTGGAACGCGAACTGTTCGTAGATGTTGCCCGAATACCAGGCGATGAAGAACTCGACCGCGTACGCGTAACCGACCATCGAGCCGGTCGCGAGGATGATCTTGTTCATCGACTCGAGGTGCCGCATCGTGATGATCGACTTGAGCCCGTAGAGTTCGCGCGCCGGAACGGCGAGGAACACCACCATCGCGAAGCCCGAGAAGATGGCGCCCGCGACGAAGTACGGGGCGAAGACGGTCGCGTGCCAACCGGGCACGATCGACATGGC
>JABDJQ010000502.1 GCA_013002425.1 Gemmatimonadota bacterium | reverse complement strand
GCCGTACGCCCGCGATGCGGTCCGTGACATATACGCCGACTGTTTCCCTCGTTCGAATCCCGCCGCTGACAGAAAACCCGGCGCTCATCTCGAAGTTGAGCCCGCGGCCGAGCTGCTTCAGGTAGGTATCGACCGCCGGTCCGATGTTCGAACTGCAACACCGCGCGCCGAAACCTCTGCAATTTTCAATCCGGTTCACCCTCCGAGGGCCTGCATGGGAAAGCGAGACCGATTTCTCCTCTTTTTTCGGGCGACGTGCAGAATCGAGCCGCACGAGTCGATAACCATAATAGATACAGCACGCTACGGGGCGCGATCCCCGAACTGACATCTATTATGGAGAACACCGACGATGATGGAAGCCAATCCGCCGAGCAACGAAGAAGCGCGTCTTGCCGCGCTGAAGTCATATGAAATCCTGGACACGGACCCGGAGGAAGCGTTCGACGATCTGACGACGGTCGCGGCGCGCGTCTGCGGAACGCCGATCGCGCTCGTCAGTCTGATCGACGCCGACCGGCAGTGGTTCAAGTCGAGGGTCGGTCTCGGCGCGACGGAGACGCCGCGCAAGTATGCGTTCTGTTCGCACGCGATCCTGCAGCCAGGTAAGCCCCTCGTCGTGGAGGACGCGAAACTCGACCCCCGCTTTCACGACAACCCGCTCGTAACCGGCGATCCCAACGTGATTTTCTACGCCGGTGCGCCGCTCGTGTCGCCGGACGGCATGCCGCTCGGCACGCTCTGCGTGATCGACAATGAGCCGCGGGCGATTGACGAGGAATCTCTCGAAACACTGATGAGCCTGGCCCGGGCCACCGTAAGGCAGTTCGAGCTCCGGAAAACGTGTATCGACCTCAGGGTCGTTTCGCAGAATCTCGCTGCCGCGAACGAGAATCTCGAGAAACGGAACGACGAGATCCGACGCTTCTATCAGACGCTTTCTCACGAATTGAAGACGCCGCTTACGGTCGTGCGCGAGTGCATGTCTCTGGCCTTCGACGGCTTGCTCGGAACGGTGAATCCCGACCAGCGTGAACTCCTGGGCACCGGAGTGGAGAACTGCGATCGTCTGGCTCGAAGCGTAAACGATCTTCTCGATCTTGCGCGTCTCGAGTCGTGCAAGTTCAAGCTGGTAAGAAAACCCGTACCGGCGGCGGGCCTGCATCGATCCGCTGTTGCCGGGCTCGATACGATTGTGGAGCGGGCCGGACTGAAATTCGTGACGGAAGCGGACGAGAGTCTTCCGGCGCTCATGGCCGACAAGGACCGTGTGGTGCAGGTCATACACAACCTGATTCGCAACGCGATCAAGTTCACGCCTCCGGGCGGTACGATTACCGTCGGCGCTCGCCGCGGCCCGGACGATCACGATTCCGTGGAGTTCTCGGTCAGCGATACCGGGCGCGGGATTCCTGCGAACGATCAGGAACGTATTTTCGATCGGCTTTATCAGTGCGAAGAAGACGATTGCGCTACGCGGCAGGGCCTCGGCCTCGGTCTTCATGTATCGCGCGAAATCGTGCGACTCCACGGCGGAGAACTGAGCGTCGAGAGCGTAGAGGGGGAGGGATCCACATTCCGCTTCACTCTGCGCGCTGTCGACGTTGCCGCGCATGACCATTCCAGGAACGAACTTTCGAAAGGGGCTGTTTGATGAAAAAGATTCTGATTGTGGAAGACGACAAGGCTATCGCCATGACGCTGGGGACCCGGGTTCGCGCGGCAGGCTACACCGTGATCAACGCATTCGACGCGATCGGCGGAGTGAGCATGGCGCAGCGGGAAACGCCCGATCTGATCCTTCTCGACCTCATGATGCCGGCAGGCGGCGGGCTCCGTGTCGCCGAACGAGTACGCGCGTTGCCGAAGACGTCGTCGACCCCGATTATCTTTCTGACGGCCTCGAAGGATCCCGCGATGCGTGATGAAGCGATGACGCATTCACCTGTCGCGTTTCTCGAAAAACCGTACGACGCGGCCGAACTGCTGACTCATATTCAGGACGCTCTCGGCGTAACCGCCTGATCGGGCCGGTTCGCAGGCGCATGCATCGCAGACAAGAGGTCTGCTATCATGGATTGAGATCTGATTGATTCACTCCCGGCGCAAGCCGTGAATCGAGGATTCTCATGTCGCTGCCTGTCCGCTGTCTTGTCTTTCTCCTTCTGTCTTCTCCGTCTCCCGCCCTCGCACGCAGCTGGATCGTGCAGCCGGACAGCTCCGGTGACGCGCCCACGATTCAGGCCGGCATCGATTCCGCGGCGGCGGGCGATACCGTGCTCGTGTTCCCCGGCAGCTATACGGGTGAGAAGAACCGCAACATCTCCTTCCTCGGAAAAGCGATCACGGTGCGGGCGCCGGCGGGGCGGGACTCCACGTTCGTGGATGCCGAGCGGCTCGGGCGTGGTTTTCTGTTCACATCCGGCGAGGGCGCCGATTCCCGGCTCGAGGGGTTCACGGTGCGAGAGGGAAGCGGGGGAAGCGTCAATACGAGTGACGGAGGCGGCATCCTCTGTTTCGCGTCTTCTCCGACGATCACGGGCTGTCGATTCACGGAGTGCACGGCCAATGATCTCGGCGGCGCGGTGCATCTGGACAGCGGGTCGGCCGCCACGATCGACAGCTGCGAGTTTTACGACAATCGCGCGCGACACGGAGGCGGCATCAGCATGCTGCTCTCCGACGGATCCGTCACGAACTGCGTCTTCGAACGCGACTCCGCCGAGAACGACGGGGGCGCGATTCGATGCGTCGGATCATCCGCGACGATCGCACGATGCGCGTTTACGGACTGCGCCGCCGACGATCATGGGGGAGGGGTGGTGTTCGAGGGGGCATCGATGGCCGGGATAACGGCTTGTCAGTTTACGGGCAACAGGGCGAAGTTCGGCGGAGGTCTGAGCGTCTGGTTCTCGGAACCGGTCGTTACCGGCTGCGTTTTTTCGGGTTGTGCGGCAAGGGAAGACGGCGGCGCGGTCAGAGTGGAAGGAATCTCCGCTGCGGGAGAGTCCCTCGAGGTTGCGGTCTACTTCGAAGATGTGGCGATCACCGGAAGTCACGCGATACGGAGCGGCGGCGGACTCTTCATGATCGATCACGATGCCGTCTTCGTGAACGGCCGCGTCGACAGCAACATCTCGGAAAGAGGCGGTGGCGGAATCTATGTGAAGCACGGCTCTTCCGCATTCGCGGGCGTTCGCGTGATCGGCAATACGGCCGGACTCGACGGCGGCGGAATCTGCGTTGCGGGAACGGCCGCAATCGCGCTCGATGATGTCGTCGTGGCCGCGAACACGTCGATGAGGAGCGGGGGCGGAATCTGCCTGACCGGCGCGGCGGTTGCGACGATCACGACCGGTACGATTGCCCGGAACGCGGCGGACAGCCTCGGCGGCGCGG
>JABDJQ010000498.1 GCA_013002425.1 Gemmatimonadota bacterium | reverse complement strand
GTACTTGTACGCGAGGTAGCCCTGATCGGACAAGTGATCATCGTATGGACTGTTGGGAGAAGTCGTGATCGAAATCGGGAGTTGGAGTTGTGCGGGCTTGAAAATGCCCTGAGGACCGATGATCCTGACGACCCCACCTTGAAAAGGTACACCGGCCTCCAGTACTTTTCGCGGGATGACGTCGTCAAAGCGGGTGGACTGTTCCCCCAGCCAGTCGAAGACGGCCATCCGGATCTTGTAGTCATTCAGATCTCTTACCATTGTCCCTCGAGTTTAGTACACATCCCTCCCATTGACCGCCATTTCCCGCCGTCCTATAGTTACGCGGACGTGCCGCGACCCTATCCCTGCCACAAGGAGACGTGATTGAGCGACTTGAGCGGTAAGATCCTCGCCGGTCGTTACGAGATCCTCGAAAAGCTCGGCGAGGGGGGATACGCGCATGTCTGGAAGGCGAAGCAGCTCCAGCCGGAGGGCTTCGTCGCTGTCAAGATCCTGCTGGAGGAGCACGCGGGCGACCCGCAGCTGGTCGAGGAGTTCCTGCAGGAAGCGGGGCTCTACGTGGAATTCCGCGACGACCCGCACGTCGTGACGATCCTCGAATGCGGCACCGACCCCGAAACGAACACGCACTATCTGGTCATGACGCTGCTCGACGGCACGGTCGAGGACGAAGTGAAAGCGGGCGGCGCGCTCGACCCGGACAAGGTCTTCCGCATCGCCGAGCACGTCGGGCGCGCACTCGATTCGGTCCACAGGAAGAATCTCGTTCATCGCGACGTCAAGCTTTCGAACATCATGCATCTGGCGTCGAGCGACCGTTACGTGCTGACGGACTTCGGGATCGGCATGGTGCAGGAGACGGCCGAGAAGACGGCGAACACGCAGGACATGAGCTCCGCGGTCGGCACCTGGTCGTACGCCTCGCCCGAGCAGATTCAGGCGAAGAACAAGAAGGATATCGGCCCGCGCTCGGACTTCTACTCGCTCGGGATCGCCCTCTATCGCGCCGCGACCGGCGAGTATCCGTTCCCGCCGAACTTTCCGCAGGTCATGATCGATCACGTGAACACGCCGGCCCCGGACCCGCGCGAGAAGACCCCCGCGATCCCGGCCGGTCTCGCCCAGATCATACTGCGCTGCCTCGAAAAGAACCCGGACGACCGCTACGCGTCCGCGGGCGAGTTTCTCGAAGCCGTGAAGCACGCGCGGGCGGGCGGGGTGCTCGATGCGGAAGAAGACGGCGCCGCGGTCGGAGGCGCGGGCGGGCTCATGTCGCTCCGCAATCTGCTCGTCGGCGGCATCGCGATTCTGATCATTCTGGCGGCCGCGGGCTTCGGGCTATTCGGCGGCGGGAAGAGTCAGAAGATCACGATCGATTCGATCCCGACCGGGGCGACCTACAAGCTATATCAGGGCGAAAAGATGCGCTTCTCCGAACCGATGCGCGAAGGAATCGTGCCCGCGCAGATCGAAGGGCTCGAGCCGGGCGCCTACTCGCTCGACCTCGCGCTCGAAGGATACTTTCCCGTCGACGGACACGTGATCGCGGTCGAGCCCGGCGAGCAGGAGCTTCCGCCGATCGCGCTCGACAAGGCGCAGTCGCTGGGGGTAACGGCGACGCCCGCGGGCGCGCACGCGTCGCTCACATGGCTCGAAGGGGACGGCGCCAGTTACGCCGCCCGTCCGACGCCCGCGACGTTCGAGCCGCTCCACCTCGGCCAGCACCGTCTCGAGGTCATGCACGACGGGTTCGTGCCCTACATGGACACGGTGGTGATCGGCGACAGGAACCAGACCGTCAGCGTGAAGCTCGAGCCGACGCATCGCGTCACCCTCTGGCTTTTCAGCGACCCGGCCGGGGCGAAGGTCGCCATCAACGGCGCGCTCGTTTCCCAGCCGACGAACTGCGAGGTTCGGGAGATTCCGTCGGGGCCGCAAACGTTCCGACTGACCCTCGAGGGGTACGCGCC
>JABDJQ010000450.1 GCA_013002425.1 Gemmatimonadota bacterium | reverse complement strand
TCGACGACGGGCGCGGCATTCCGGTCGAGACGCACAAAGAGCAGAAGCGCCCGGCGGTCGAGGTCGTGATGACGATGCTTCACGCCGGAGGCAAGTTCGACAGCGAAACGTACAAGGTGTCGGGCGGGCTTCATGGCGTGGGCGTTTCGGTCGTGAACGCTCTCGCGGAGCAGCTGGACCTCGAGATCCGGCGCGACGGCAAGATTCACAAGCAGTCGTATTCGCGCGGCGACATTCAAACGCCGCTCGAAGTGATCGGCGAAACGGAAGAGACGGGCACGAAGATCACGTTTCTTCCCGATCGCAAGATCTTCACGGAAACGGTATTCAGCTTCGACATCATCGCGGGCCGCATGCGCGAGCTCGCGTTCCTGAACAAGGGCCTCACGATCAATCTCTTCGACGAGCGGACCGACAAGAAGCGCTCGTATCATTTCGAGGGCGGGATTCGTTCTTACGTCGAGCTTCTGAACAAGCACAAAGAGACCACCGGCGACCCGCTGTACGTCGACAAGGAAAAAGACGGCACGGGCGTCGAGATCGCGATGCAGTGGAACGACGGCTATACGGAAACGATCTATTCGTACGTCAACTCGATCAACACGATCGAGGGGGGCACGCACCTCTCCGGCTTCAAGACGGCGCTCACGCGCTCGGTCAACAGCTACGCCACGAAGTCGGGCCTCTTCAAGGCGAAGGGCGAGAGCCTCTCGGGCGAAGACGTGCGCGAAGGCCTGACGATGGTGCTCTCGATCAAGGCGAAAGACCCGCAGTTCGAAGGGCAGACGAAGACGAAGCTCGGCAACAACGAGATTCGCGGCATCGTGGAGTCCGTGGTCGGGGAGTACCTCGGAGACTTCTTCGAAGAGAACCCCGCGGTCGCGAAGAGGATCGTCGAGAAGGGGCTGGCGGCGTCGCGCGCGCGCGAGGCGGCGCGAAAGGCGCGCGAACTCACGCGCCGAAAGAGCGCGCTCGAGTCGGGCAACCTTCCGGGCAAGCTCGCCGACTGCACCGAGCGCGACCCCGCGCGGGCCGAGCTCTACATCGTGGAAGGGGAGTCCGCCGGCGGCTCCGCGAAACAGGGACGCGAGCGCGCGTTCCAGGCGATCCTTCCGATCAAGGGCAAGATCATCAACGTGGAGAAGGCGCGTCTCGACAAGGTGCTTTCGAACGAGGAGATCCGCACGGTCATTACGGCCATCGGCTGCGGGATCGACGAGGAGGTCGAGCTCGAGAAGGCGCGCTACCAGAAGATCATCATAATGACGGATGCCGACGTCGACGGCGCGCACATTCGCACACTGCTTCTTACGTTTCTGTTCCGTCGCATGCGGAAGCTCGTCGACGCGGGCTTCGTGTATATCGCGCAGCCGCCGCTCTACCGCGTGCGCAAGGGCCGGAGCGAGTGGTACGCGTATTCGGAAGAGGACCGCGAGAAGATACTCGAAGAAATCGGCGAGAACCGTCGCGGAGTGCAGGTGCAGCGCTACAAGGGTCTCGGGGAAATGAACCCCGACCAGCTCTGGGAAACGACCATGGATCCCGACAAGCGCACGCTGCTGAAAGTAGGCATGGAAGACGCCGTCGGCGCGGACGACATTTTCTCGGTCCTCATGGGCGAGAAGGTCGAACCGCGCCGCAAATTCATCGAAGAACACGCCGCTGGCGTCTCGAACCTGGACATCTAGGAGAAAGCGAAAAGGATGGCCGACGAAACCATTCTGCCGACATATATCGAAGAGGAGATGCGTGAGTCGTACATGACTTACGCGATGAGCGTGATCATCGCGCGGGCGCTGCCCGACGCGAGAGACGGGCTCAAGCCGTCGCAGAGACGCATCCTCGTCGCGATGAACGACCTGAACCTGTCGCCCGGCGCGCAGCCGCGCAAGTGCGCCAAGATCGCCGGTGACACGAGTGGTAACTATCATCCGCACGGCGAACAGGTGATCTACCCGACGCTCGTCCGGCTGGCGCAGGACTTCAACATGCGCTACCCGCTCATCAACGGGCAGGGGAACTTCGGTTCGATCGACGGCGATCCGCCCGCGGCCATGCGCTACACGGAAGCGCGGATGACGCCGACGGCCGTCGACCTTCTCGAGGATCTCGACAAGGAAACGGTCGACTACACCGCGAACTACGACGAAACGCGCACGGAGCCGACGGTGCTTCCGGGCAAGCTTCCGAATCTCATTCTGAACGGCGCGACGGGGATCGCGGTCGGGATGGCGACGAGCATTCCGCCGCATAACCTGCGCGAGATCGCCGACGCGCTCACGGCGCTGATCGACGATCCCGAAATCGACGACTTCCAGCTGCTCGAGCACGTGCAGGCGCCCGACTTCCCGACCGGGGGCATCATCTGCGGCAAGGAAGACGTCATGCGCGGCTACCTCACTGGGCAGGGGCGCGCGGTCGTGCGCGCGCGCACGCACGTCGAAGACTTCAAGAAGGACCGCGAGCGGATCGTCATCACCGAGATTCCGTATCAGGTGAACAAGACGTCGCTGATCGAGAAGATCGCCGACCTCGTGCGCGACGGCCACATCGCCGGCATCAGCGACCTGCGCGACGAGTCCGACCGCAAGGGAATGCGGATCGTGATCGAGCTCAAGAAGGACGCGCCGGCCGACATCATCCTGAACACGCTCTTCCAGCGCACGCAGCTGCAGGCCACGTTCAGCATGAACATGCTCGCGCTCGTCGACAACGAACCGCGGGTCCTTTCGCTGAAGCAGATCCTGACGGAGTTCGTGCGCCACAGAATGGAAGTGGTGCGCCGCCGCACCGAATTCGACCTGAAGAAGGCCGAGGCGCGCGCCCACATACTCGAAGGACTCAAGATCGCGCTCGACAACCTCGACGCCGTGATCGCGCTCATTCGGGCGTCGCAGGATCCGGCGGAAGCGAAGTCCGGGCTCGTCGAAACGTTCGAGCTTTCCGAGCTCCAGGCGCAGGCGATTCTCGACATGAGGCTGCAGCGCCTGACGGGTCTCGAGCGCGACAAGATCGAAGCCGAATACGTCGAGCTGCTGAAGCTCATCGAACAGCTGAAGGCGATTCTGGCCAGCGAAATGCTGATCCGCGGCATCATCAAGGAAGAAATCGCGGATCTCCGCGAACGCTTCGGCGACGACCGCAGAACGGACGTCATCGACGCCGTGGTCGAGATCGGCAACGAAGATCTGATTGCCGAAGAAGACATGATCGTCACGATTTCGCACACCGGTTACGTGAAGCGCCTGCCGCTCGATACGTACCGCAAGCAGAATCGCGGCGGGCGCGGCGTAGCGGGCGCGGTGGCGAAGGACGAGGACTTCCTCGAGCACCTCTTCATCGCGTCGACACATTCGTATCTGATGTTCTTCACGGACAAGGGCCGTTGCCACTGGCTCAAGACGTACCAGATCCCGGTGGCGAGCCGGACCGCGCGCGGCAAGTCCGCGGCGAATCTCCTGAAGCTCGACGAGGGGGAAAAGATCACGGCCGTGATCTCGACGACCGACTTCCCGGAAGACCGCTATCTCGTGATGGCGACCGAAGGGGGCTACATCAAGAAGACGCCCCTTTCCGCGTTCCAGAACGTGCGCAAAGTCGGGATCTACGCGATCAGCATGGAAGAGGGCGACCGCCTGATCGAGGCGAAAGTGACCGACGGCGACACCGAGGTCGTGATCGCGAAGGCGAACGGCAAGGCGATCCGTTTTCACGAGAGCGAAGTGCGCCCGATGGGCCGCACGGCCCGCGGCGTCCGCGGCGTCAGGATCGAAGACGGCGATCGCGTGGTCGGCATGATCACGCTCGACCGCGGCGGTTCGATTCTCGTCGTTACCGAAAACGGGTACGGCAAACGCACGGTGATCGACGACTACCGCATTACGCGCCGCGGCGGCAAGGGCATCATTACCGTCAAGGCCAACAAACGTAACGGCGAACTCATCTCGATCAAAGAGGTGGTCGACAGCGACGAACTCATGATCATCACCCGCAAGGGCATCGTCATCCGCATGCAGGTTGCCGGCATTTCGATGATGGGCCGGAACACGCAGGGCGTGAAGGTCGTGAATCCCGACGAAGGGGACATCGTGGTCGACGTCGCGCGTCTCATCATCGAAGAAGACGACGCCGAGGGCGGCGCGCCCGGCGCCGCCGACCGTGGAAACGGCGCCTCGGACGGCGGGAACGGGAAGGCGAACGACACCGCTTGAGGGAACAGAAAGAACATTCCGCCACTCGCACGAAAAGCTACGACGAAACGAGATCGCTCTTTGCGCCGACGGTAGACCCGAAGGCGCGTAACGAGTCGGCGGTTCTCGTAGGCGTCGGCCTGAATCGTGACACACAGGAATCCGTCGAACGATCTCTGGACGAACTCGCCGATCTCGCGGATACCGCGGGCGCGATCGTCGTCGACCGCGTGATGCAGCGCCGGTCGCGCATCGTGGGGGCGACCTATATCGGCAAGGGGAAGCTCGAAGAGCTTCGCGAGCTCGTCGAAGAGAAGGAAATACGCCTCGTCATCTTCGACAACGATCTCTCGCCCGCACAGGGCAAGAACCTCGAAACGCGCCTCAAGACCAAAGTCATCGACCGCAGTGAGCTGATTCTCGACATCTTTGCCACACACGCGCAGACAGACACGGCGAAGCTGCAGGTCGAACTCGCGCAACTCGAATACGCGATGCCGCGCCTGACGAAGCTGTGGGACCACCTCTCGCGTCTCGGCGGTGGAATCGGAACGCGCGGACCGGGCGAAACGCAGCTCGAGGTCGACCGTCGCAAGGTGCGCGACCGCATCGGACGCCTCAAGAAGGAGCTCGAGCGGTTCGAGACGAGCCGCATGGTACAGCGAAAAGCGCGTCGCAAGCATACGACGGCATCGCTCGTGGGATACACGAACGCCGGCAAGTCGACGCTGCTGAACGCGATCGCGGGGAGCAGGGTGTACGTGGCCGACGAACTCTTCGCGACGCTCGACACGACGTCGCGCGTCGTCGAGCTCGACAAGGACTATGACATTATCGTCAGCGACACGGTCGGCTTCATTCGCAAGCTGCCGCACAAGCTCATCGAATCGTTTCGCGCCACGCTCTCCGAAGTCCAGGAGTCGGATTTCCTGATCCATGTCGTCGACGCCTCCAACGATGACGCCGAACAGCAGATCGAGACAGTAAAGAAAGTACTCGAAGAGCTGGGAGTGCAGGAGAAGCCGGTGATTCTCGTCCTGAACAAAGCCGATCGCGCGCCGGACGCATTCCAGCAGAACTATCTCCTGAACAAGTTCGGGCCGGGGCTCGTGGCGAGCGCGAAGACCGGACAGGGGCTCGACGAGCTTCTGGGCGAAATGCGCACGCAGGCGATCATGGGCAGTCGGGTGGTCGACCTTTGTTTTCCCGTAAAGGAATCCGGGCGCGTCTCGACCGTGCACCGCGAGGGTGAAGTGCTCGCGGAGAAATACGGAAGCGAAGTGATCCTGATGCGCGCGCGGTTGCCGCACGTCTGGGCCGAGCGCTTTGCGAAGCTCGGCTTCGTTGCGGACGGCGACGTGGACTACGGCGACGCAGAAGACGCAACCGACAAAGCGAACGCATCTCCCGAAGAATAACGAGAGGCCGTTTCAGCATGCGCCACCTCGACATTCTCCTTCTCACCCTGCTCGTCTTTCTGATTCTGCCGATGGAAGCCGACCTCGAGTTCGGCGACTGGCTGGGCGATCTCGCGAAAACGTCGGAGGGCTGGTCGTCGTTCTTCGAGACGAGCCTCGTCAAGAACCCGCTCGCCGCGCTCTGGGTCGCGCTCACTTCCTTTCTGTTGTTGATTTACGGCTTCGCGTCGTTCGGGGTGCTCGGCGGAGCGGGCCGGGGGATCGCCGCCGGTTTCCCGGGAGCGGGCGCCGCGGGCGCGGCCGTTTCATCGCCGCACGTTTTTTCGCTTCTCGTCAGGCGCCTCGTTCTCGCGGCTCTCGTGCTGCTCTGGGTCGTAATGCCTCTATACTGGGAGACGGGCCTCCGGTTCGATCTCGGACCGAAGGGGCACGCGCACGACGGGGGCGTGATTCAAACGGAAGAAGCCGCACGCTTCTTTCTGCGTGGTGAGAACCCGTACGCGGCCGACTACCGAAGCACGCCGATGGCCACGCTCGAGTGGGGGCCGAAGAACCCGGCGATCATCCATCTTCCGTACCTGCCGTTTTCGTTTCTCGCGCACGTGCCGTTTCTTTCGATTGCCGACGGCGCCGGGATCCGGTACGACGCCCGCTACCTCTACCTCTTCTTTTATCTCGTCGGCGGTTTCTTCGCGGTGCGTTTTTCGCGCGATCCGGAGCGCCGGCACCTGCTTGCCGTGGCCTGGTATCTGAATCCGTTTCTCGTGCCGCACCTCGTGCAGGGGCGAAACGACGTGATGGTGCTCGCTCTGCTGGTCGTGGCGGTCGCGGTTCTTCGCGCCGGGCGCGTACTCCCGGGCGTGCTCCTCTTCGGCGTGGCGTGCGCCACGAAACAGTTCGCCGTTCTTCTCGCGCCCTTCTTCTTTCTCTTTGCGGTCGGGCGCGGAATCACGCCGCGAAAACTGCTCCCCGGGATTCTCGCGGCCGCGATTCTGGTCGGCCCTTTCTTTCTCTGGGGCCCGGGCGCTTTCTGGGAAGACACGGTCGACTTCAATACCGGGCGCGCGGAAGTCAGCTACCCGCTCGGCGGAACGCCGGGGTACGGCTTCGGCAATTTCGCGAACGTCTTTGCCTGGGTCGAGAACCGTTACGACTACTTTCCGTTCTGGATCGTGCAGGCGCCTGCCGTTCTGATCGCGTTCGCCGTGCTCTTCCGATGGATCGGGCGTTTGCCTTCGGCCCGACGTTTCTTCGCCGCGGGCGCGCTTTTCCTGCTCGTATTTCTTTTCTTCGGACGCATCTTTCATCTGAACTACTGGGGCCCGGTGTTCGCATTTTTCACTCTCGCCGTTTTCTCCGAAGAGAACCCGCTCTCCGAATCGCGCCGCAACCCGGATCCCGCCTCACCACCATCACCGGGCGCAGCCGGAGTCACGGGCGGAAGAGCTTCGTGAACGGAGAATACGCCGCGAAGGAAGTGTCCCCGTGAAACGATACGCCGTGAAACTCGAGGATACGGCCGTAGACGTACCGAAGATCTTCTGCGTCGGTCGCAACTACGCGAAGCATGCCAGGGAGATGGGGGCGGATATCCCGAGCGAGCCGATGCTGTTTCTGAAGCCGCGCACCGCGCTCGCGGTCGAACCGGATATCGTCGAAGTCCCGGCCGCGTTCGGAGAGCTGCATCACGAGATCGAACTCGCGGTGGTGCTCTGCAAGGGGGGGCGAAATCTATCGGTCGACTCCGCCGCCCGCACGATCGGCGGGTATGGCGTGGCGCTCGACCTCACGCTGCGCGCCGTGCAAGCCGCGGCGAAGGAGAAGGGGGCGCCGTGGACGCTTGCGAAGGGTTTCGACGAAAGCGCCCCTGTAGGTCGCTTCGCGCGCGCGAAGAACTGGGCGTGGAGGGTTTCGGGGGAAGAGGGCGCGGGCGAGGGCGAGGGCGAGGGCGCGGACTTCGAACTCCACCTTACGGTGAACGGCGAAACGAAACAGCGCGGGCCGCTTCGCGAAATGATCTTTTCTCCCGCGAAGCTGATCTCTTACGCCTCGCGCTACTTTACGCTGGAACCGGGGGATCTTTTCCTGACGGGGACACCGGAGGGGGTCGGGCCGCTCGAAGACGGTGACGAGGTGGAGGCCGCAATCAGCGGGCTTCCGGGGCTTTCGTTTCGGGTGAAGCGGTCGTAGAGGCGGCGCTGTCTGCGGAGACGGAGTCGAGAAGCACTCCCGGGGGGACCTCGATGCACTCGCTCCTGCTGAGCCCGACGGACGCGAGCTGCCTGAGATCGGTCGGGACGAGCTCGGTCGATCCGCTGCCCGAATCGATCAGGCGAAAGATGGCGATGCGCGCGCCGGCGATCTCCTCGTCCGTCGCGAGCCGCTCCTGATCTCCCGGCTCCAGCGTCGTCCAGTCCACTTTCTCTTCCGGAATGTACGCACAGATCGAGTTGTCGCCGGGGATGTCCTGCACTTCGGTAAAGCCGGGAAAGAGCGTGGCGGTGGCGCGTCCGCTGTCGTCTGTGATCGTCGACGGCGTCACTTTGCCGGTGTCCGTCTTGAACACCACCTGAACGCCAGGCACCGGATTTCCGAATTCGTTCGTCACGAAAGCAACGAGAAGCTGCGACCGAAGCGCCTGCGGACTTTCGATCCCCCGGATCACGGAGCTCGGCAGCGTGGCGTGCATCGCGACCGGGTTCCACCGCCTGTGCACCTCCCGCTCGTACGAAAAGTAGAGAGCGATGATGAGGCCGAGCACGACGAACAGCACCTGGCGAAGTCGCGACGAGTTGCGCGACTGGTCTTTCCTGCCTGTATCGAGATCGATGTGCATTCCGCTCTCTTCCGAAATCCGGGCGTATTGGTCCGTCGCGGCACACATCGGCCGGGCGGTCTTCCGTCCTTCTTCGTATCGGAACGAACGCGGATATCTTTGAGCGGTCTGTTTCGGAGCGTGCCGGGATCGTGCCGGGAGGTCCGGGCTCGCGCCGGAGGCGCCGGGGGCCTCCCGGGGCGCTAGGCGGCGCCGGCGCCCGGGGGCGGGGCGATGCGCTCGAGGGATGAGGCGTCGACGCTCGGCTTGAACTCTCTCGTGGGCGTGAACTGAATCTGTATGCGATCGGCGCCGAAGCTGCGGGCGACCCCTTCCAGCGTTTTCCTGGCGGAGTCCTGGGCGTCGGATTGCGCGGCCGCGACGAGCCCTTCGGCGAAATGCGTCGCGGATCGCTTGGCGTCGGCGATGAGCTGGTTCTTCTTGTCGACGGAGAAGCCGCCGCCCGTGAAAAAGCGCCCGACCAGGTCGGGCATGAGCCACGGCAGAAGCTTCGTGTGATCTTCGCTGTGAACGCGCATGTCGATGATGCGCACTTCGTAGGCGCACGCCGGCAGCTTCACGGTGAACGACCCGTCGGACTCGCGGCGCACCTCGAGCTCGGGGTCGAGCAGGTTGTACCGGAAGTCGACGTCGAACTCGAAGATCATCGTCATCTTCTTGTTCGTGATGAGCCACGTAAGATAGCGCCCGCCGAACTCGCCGAAATCGTGGTCGGACGAAGTAATGATCTCTTTCGTGCGCGCCCGAAAAACGGAAAGTTCGCCGACCGAGCGCAGGCTCGTAACGAAGGACTGCGTTTGCGGAACATGCTCGGCCGGCAGCCGGCCGCGCTTCGTGCGACGAAACGCGAGCCAGCCGAGGCCGACCACGACGAGAGTCATCAGAATGCCGAACAGAAACGATTCCATGAAGATCCTTACGCGGCGTACCGAGCGGCCGTGATGCCTTACGCGCCTGCCATCGCCGGCGCCTCGAGCACCTCTTTCACGCGGTCGCACGCCCAGTCGACTTCATCTTTCGAAATCGTGAGCGGCGGCGCGATCCGGATGATGTTTTCGTGCGTCTCCTTGCAGAGCAACCCCTTCTGCTTCAGCGCGACGCAGTCGGGACGCGCCGGCTTGTCGAGCTCGATCGCGATCCAGAGCCCGCGTCCGCGAATCTCGCGCAGTCGATCGGACTTGATCGCGCGCAGGCGCTCCAGGAAATAGGCGCCGAGCTCTTCGGAGCGCTCGACGAGCCTCTCTTCCGCGATGACCTTCAGCGCTTCGCGCGCGACCGCGCAGGCGAGCGGGTTGCCGCCGTACGTGCTGCCGTGATCGCCGGGCGTGAAAACCGACATCACGTTGTCGTTGCAGAGGAACGCCGACACCGGGTACATGCCGCCCGAAAGCGCTTTTCCGATGATGATACCGTCCGGCCTCACGTTTTCCCATTCGAAGCAGAACATCCGGCCGGTGCGCCCGAGCCCCGACTGGATTTCGTCCGCGATGAAGAGCACGTTTTCCTTCGTGCAGATCTCACGCAGTTCCTTCAGGTAGCCGTCTTTCGGAATGATGATGCCGCCTTCGCCCTGAATCGGCTCGATGATGAGCGCGCATGTGTTCGGCGTGATCGCTTCGCGCACGGCGTTCGCGTCGCCGTA
The DNA here is from genome assembly GCA_013002425.1 of Gemmatimonadota bacterium. Lineage (GTDB taxonomy): Bacteria > Orphanbacterota > Orphanbacteria > Orphanbacterales > Orphanbacteraceae > JABDJQ01. Next base: position 10,426 of record JABDJQ010000450.1, on the reverse strand, counting down.
TTTCACGATCTTGAAGCCGGGCGCGAACGGGCCGAAGCCGCCGTACGACTGCGGATCCGTCGAGAAGCCTACGATCGTGGTCGTGCGGCCGTGAAAGTTCCCGTCGAAGACGATAATCTCCGCCTTGTCTTTTGGGATCCCCTTGACCGTGTAGCCCCACTTGCGCGAGGCCTTGATCGCGGTTTCGACCGCCTCGGCGCCCGTGTTCATCGGCAGAACCTTGTCCATGCCCGAAAGCTCGCTCAGTTCCTTGCAGTACGGACCGAGCTGGTCGTTCCGGAATGCGCGGGACGTAAGCGTCAGCTTTTCGGCCTGCTCCTTGATTTTCTTCACGAGGCGCGGATGACAATGCCCCTGATTGACCGCGGAGTACGCGGCCAGGCAGTCGAGATACCTGTTGCCGTCGACGTCGTATACCCAGACGCCTTCCGCTCGTTCGACCACAACGTCGAGGGGATGATAGTTGTGGGCGCCGTAGCGTTCTTCCATTTCGATGAAATGCTTGGTGTTCACTTTCGTATTCCTCCCAAGTGGACCCGGTTCCATTGATTTTACGCGCTTAGCCGGGATCCGGGAACCCCCAATCGAGGGCGTAAGGGCCGGCCAGGTAGCGGGCGGCGGCGGTGTGGGCGATCGGGGCGGATCGGGTGCGCGCGACGGCCGCCATGGCGGAATCGGGGCGGCCCGCCTCGGCGTGCAGGCGTGCGACGGTCAGGTGCAGAAGGCCGATATCGGCGCCGGGGGCCGCATTGCCTCCCGCGGGGCTCTCGGCCCGGATCGCGGCGCGCAGTCGGGTAATCACGTCGTCGGGGCGTGCGGGGTCGGCGGCGGCTTCGTTCAGAGCTTCGAGTGCAAGTGGAAACAGGTCGGGAGAGAGGCCCGTTGCCGCGATGGCGAGCCGGGGGGCCGCCTCTTCGTGCCGGCCGTCCTCGAACAGAAGGCGGCCCAGGTTCAGCGCCGCCTCGGGAAGAAGGACGCCCGCCCGATCGAGGGCGCGCCCGTACCACTCCATGGCGGACTCGCGATCCGCCGCTCTTTCCTCGAGCGCGCCCCGATCGAGCGCGAGATCCGGCCGGGGATCGGTCGCGTACGCCCGGTCGAAGTGAAGACGCGCGCGATCCCACTCGCGACGGTCGCGATAGTGACGCGCGAGGTTCCGGTTGGCGAGGAAGTGGCCGCCGTCCGCCTCGACCGCGCGCTCGAAAGCCGCGGCCGCTTCGTGAGCGGCGCCGCTCTGCTGAAGGACGCCGCCCAGATTGTTCCAGCCGCTCGCGAATCCCGGCTCCCGCTCGACCGCTTCGCGATAGAGCGCCTCCGCTTCGGCGAACCGTCCCAACTGCTCCATGCGTATGCCCAGGTTGTAAAGGCCCGTTGTTTCGTCGCGCGGCACCGGGACGAGCGAGAAGAGAAACGCGAGGCCGATCGTGGCGCCGAGACCCGCGCCGAAAGAACGCCAGCGCATTCCCTGGACGGCGCTGCCGAGTCCGTGGAGCGCGCGCGCCGCGGTCGGAATCAGGAACGGCACGGCGGGGAGGCGGTAGCGTCCGAACACGAAAAGAAAGACGAGCGAAAGGAAGATCGCGGCCACGACAAGCGCCGGGATCGACTGGCGGAAAGTGACGCGGCGAGGAAAGAAGATCCCTACAAGGCCGAGCGGCGCCACGAGACCGAACGACACGAACCCGAACGCGAGCAACGGAAACAGCGACCGATATAAGTTGAAGTCATAAGTATCCGGAATTTCGTACGCGTGCCAGAAGAGCGCCGCGCGCCTGCCGGTGAGCGCCAGAAACGCGGGTACGTCGGACGAAATGTGCTCGAACGCCCGTGCGAACCAGTAGCGGCTGATCTCCGACGGACGAAGGGCTCTGCCCGCGTCTTCTTCCGCAAGACGGATCGCGTCGCTCTTCTCGTAAACGGGGTTCTGTCTTCCCGGCAGAATCGGCTTGTACGTTCCGTCCGAGCGCGGATTGTTCCCGTGGTAAAACGTCGGGCCCGCATGGTAGGTCAATAGAACGAAGTCGTGACCGACCGCGTAGTTTCTCACGGTGACCGCGGCGACAGGAAGCAGCGCGGCAATCAACGCGGCGATCGCCGCGCGGCGTCCCGCCACGCGCCAGAGCGCGAAGCCGTGTATCGGCAGCGCGAGAAGAAAGTTACCGCGCACGAGAACCGAAAGCCCGAGCAGCAGGCCGGAGAGAGCGGCCGCGAAGGGGAGCGAGTGCGTGCGTCGCTCGTCCGGCGTCCCGGTTGCCGCAAGGAGCGCGCGAACACTTGCCGTCAAAAGAAAGAGCGCGAGCACAGGCTTCAGAAGCAGCCCGTTATAGAATACGAGCATCCCGTAGAGCGCATAGAGCGCGAGTGCAATCATCCCCGGCCCGACGCCGAACAGGGAGCACGTGATCGAGTACACGAGAAAAGCGGTTGCCGTATCGAGAATCGCCTGCGCGACTTTCGGAGTGAGCTCCGAGCCTCCGGGATGCCCGTTCGCAAGCGCGAGAAAGTAGGGGTAGAGGGGCGCGTCAAAGAAAACTTCATGGCCGAAGAAATCCCCGGCGCGAATTTCCGCGGCCCTTTCCCGGTATGGGCGCGAGTCGCCGGCCATGTCGTCGATGTACGGGTACTGTTCGGCGGTGTTGACGAAGGCGATCCGGACCGCAAGCGTAAGGACGAGAAGGATCAGCAGTGAGAAGGCGCGTGCCATGAACTTGTGTACCCCCTTCACTTCGGGGCAAACAAAAACGGGGAGGCCCGAGCTACGTCCGCCGGATGGTCCCTGTTACGGAAGCCACCAGCACGGGTCCTGCCCCGAAGCGACTCTTTCGAACCGCTCCAAAATGTTACCCCCGGCTGTTCGGGGTGACAAGTACTTATTCGGTCTGAATTTTCATTGCGGAAAAATGGATAAGTTTCGCTCAGCAAGCGCTCGCGATTCACGGCGCGGAATCTGGTACAATTGGAAACCACTATGGGAAAAAGCGTTGCCGTCATCGGAGCATCCAACGACCGGAACAAGTTCGGGAACAAGGCGGTACGAGCCTTCCTTCGGAGGGGGTACCGGGTCTGTCCTGTGAACCCGCGGGTCGACGAAGTCGAGGGTTTGCGGGCGTACCGATCGATCCTGGACATTCCCTCCGAACTCGACGTGGTCACGCTCTACGTGCCGCCGTCGGTCGGAGTAACGTTGCTCGAAGACATTGCCAGGAAAAGGCCGAAGAAGCTGTACGTGAATCCGGGCGCGGAGAGCGACGAACTCGTTCGCCTCGCGGAGTCGCTGGGTCTTCGGCCGCTGCTGGCGTGCAGCATCCGCGCGATCGGACTGTCGCCAGAGGAGGTGTAGTGGCTCGTCGAGAGCCGCATGGAACCGGTTTCACAAGCCTTCATCGTACTGTTTCTCGTAGCCCTGAACGGTTTCTTCGTCGCCGCGGAATTCGCCTTCGTCAAGGTCGGTTCCGCGCGACTCGGGATTCTGATAGAGCAGGGCAGCCGCCGGGCCCGCACCGCGCAGCACATTCAAAGCCACCTCGACGAGTACCTCTCCGCGTGCCAGATCGGAATCACGATCGCGTCCCTCGGTCTCGGCTGGGTCGGCGAGCCGTTTATCGCGCGCTATCTCCGGCCGCTCATGCATGTCGCCGGCTTCGAATCAGAGGCGCTCATTCACGCCGTCGCGTTTTCGATCGCATTCCTCCTGATCACGTTCCTGCACATCGTTCTCGGGGAAATGGCGCCGAAGTCGTTCGCGATCAGACGGCCTCTCGCCACCTCTCTGAACTGCGCCTTTCCGCTTCGCTGGTTCTACGTGGCGGCCTATCCGTTCATTTACGCGCTGAACGGGTCCGCGAATCTGGCGCTCCGCCTGGTCGGAGTCCGGGCCGACGAATCGCTGTCGCAGGCCCACAGCGAGGAAGAGCTTCGCGCACTGCTGAGTCATTCGGAGGAATCGGGCGAGATCACGAAAGAAGAGACCACGATGCTCGAGCGTGTGTTCGAGTTCCATGATCGTGAGGCGCACCAGATTCTCGTTCCGCGCCCGGACATCGTCTATCTCCTTGCCGAAAGCGATCCCGAAGAAAACCTGAAGACGGCGGAGCAGTGCGGTTTCACCCGCTTTCCTCTCTGCGTGGAAAACATCGATCACATCATCGGCTTCGTTCACGTGAAGGACCTGTACAGGGGTGCGCGCACCGCAACGGGCAACGTCAGCATGCAGGACCTGAAGCGCGAGATTCTGTTTTTTCCCGAACACACGACACTCGACAGCATCCTCGGCGCGTTTCAGCGCAGCAAGGTGCATCTCGGTATCGTGCTCGACGAATACGGCGGCACGCTCGGGCTCGTCACGCTGGAAGACGTGATCGAAGAGCTGGTCGGCGAGATTCAGGACGAGTTCGATCGCGAGATTCCCGCGGTGATTCCGCTCGGCCCGAACGAATTCCTGCTGGACGGAAGGTGCCCCGTCAGTCTGTTCGTGGAAAAGACGGGCGTTGCGCTCGACGAGGCGGACGTCGATACCGTCGCCGGGATCATTCTGCGCCTCAAGGGCGGCGTACCCGTCGCCGGAGACAAATTCACGCTCGACGAAGGCACGCTCGTCGTGGAGCGTGTCGGCGATCAACGTATCAGGCGTGCGCGCTACATCCGCATCCCCGAACGGCAGTCCGCGGCGAACTAGGGGCGGGCCCCCGTTCGAAACGACAGCAGCGAAATCTTCGCGCCCTTGTCATATTCGCCCGTTGCGAGCGGGTCCGACTCGAACGTGAATGCCGGCGAGGGCGCGTTCCACGCAAGCTCGTTTCCTTCGATGGACAGAACGGCGCTCGGTCCGCCTCTCTTCGAAACGGAGTGAATGCCGACGCCGAGACCGGCGAACGTTCCCGCGACGAACGACCACTTGATGATGTCTCCCTCGTTGTCGTCCGCGGCAAGCGCGATCGCGCTTCCGAGGATCAGACCGGCGAGGCCCCCGTAGACGATCGTTTTCGAAACCGTGAGCATCGCGTTCTCTTCCGCGTGCGCTGCGCGGGGTGTCATGAGAGCGAGGACCAGAATCAAGGTAATGGCGATGCGCGTCATTGCTTCCTCCTGAAGACGGGGCGCGAAAGTCGTGAATCGACGTCAGTATACGAGACGACTCCCGCACCGGCCCATCGATTTCGAGAACTTCTGTTGCACACCGTGGAACGGGCGGGGGATCTCCGCCGGCCCCGATGGGGGGCATTCAGCGGGAACGACGGGATCCCCTCCCGGTCCCGACGGCGGCTTGACCCATGCGACCAGCCCCTCACTGCATCGCCATCCTCATCTGATCGGATGGATCGCACCGACCGCCTATCTTCGAGGTCGCGAGCAAGGCCCGCTTCCCACACACGAACCCATGTCACTGCACGATCCGTGCCGGAAAAGGGAGCCTTCCGGGGGCCCGTTCCGTGGGACGGGGCGGATTCGCCGCCCACGTCGTGGTCAGCGCCGGCCATGCCCGAGGCGGCGGCGCGGCCTGCCGTGTCGCGCGACACGACCGAATCGGGCATCCGTGTTAAAATGACGCGGTATCGGCGAGGTCCCGGGAAGGGTTCACTCGCTGCGGAGTAGAACGTGACCATACCCGGACCGACTCGCAGCACCCTTCTCGGGGTCTTTGTACTTTCGGGCGCCCTTCTCGCGCTCGAAATCGCGCTGACCCGCATCTTCTCCGTGATCCTCTGGTACCACTTCGCGTTTCTCGCGATTTCGCTCGCGCTCTTCGGCATGGCGGTGGGCGGGCTGCTCCTCCATTTCCGGCCCGACTGGTTTCCGCGCGACCGCGTTCATCATCAGATGGCGCGCCACTCATTACTGTTCGCGATTCTCGTGCCGATCGCGTACGTGCTCATTCTCGGCGTCCCGTTCGTATACAGGGTGTCGCTTCCCGCGGCCGTTTCGCTTCTGCTGATTTACACGTTTGCCGCGCTGCCGTTTCTGTTCGGCGGGATCGCGCTTGCGCTCGCCCTCTCCCGCTTCGCCAACCGGATCGGTATCGTGTACGGCATGGATCTGGTCGGCGCGGGGCTCGGGTGTCTGCTCGTGGTACCGCTGCTCAGTTATCTGACGGGACCGGGCGTGATCGTCGCCACCGCGATTCTGGCGGCCGTGGCGTCGCTCTTTTTCGCGGCTTCGCTCGGCGCGGGCGCCCGGAACAGGCGCCTGCTCGTTCTCGGCGTGCTCGTGGCGATTCTGGTCGGGCACGAAACGAAGGGGTGGCTCCGCATCGACTTCTCGAAGGATCGACTGGAGATCGGCACGATTCACAGCGACTGGAATCCGCTCGCCCGGATCACGGTGACGCAGGAAGGCACGGTCAACTGGGCGACGTCCGAAGTTTACAACGGCCCCAAGCCGGAAACGCTCTGGCTCAAGATCGACGCCGAAGCGGGAACGCCGATCGTGCAGTTCGACGGCGACTTCGAGAAAGTGAAGGCGCTCCAGTTCGACGTTTCGGCGCTCGTGCATACGCTTCGCGAGAACGCCGAAGTGCTCGTGATCGGGCCGGGCGGCGGGCGCGACGTGCTGACGGCGCTTTCGTTCGGGCAGAAGCGTGTGACAGCGGTGGAGATCAACGATGCGATCATCGAGGCGGTGCGCGACAAGTTCGCGGACTGGTCGGGCGGGCTCTACTCGCGCCCGGACGTTCGGATCGTGAACGACGAGGGGCGGAGCTGGGTCAGGCGGGCCGAGGAAAAATTCGATATCATCCAGGCGTCGCTTATCGACACGTGGGCCGCTTCCTCCGCCGGCGCGTATGTGTTGAGTGAAAACAACCTGTATACGAAAGAGGCGTTCCGCGATTTTCTGGAGCATCTGAACGACGACGGCATCCTGACGATGTCGCGCTGGTACTTCAAGGGGCGCCCGATCGAAACGCTCCGCCTCACGGGAATCGCGGTCGCGGCGCTGCGCGATCTCGGGATCACGAATCCCGCGGCGCATATCATGGTCGTGAAGCGTTCGACCTGGGACTGGGCGTATCGCCGCCGGGAATTCCGCGACGGGGTCGGCACGATGCTCGTGAAGCGCACGCCATGGGATCCGGGCGAGGTCGCGCACATTCAGAAGATCTCCGAAGATCTCAAGTTCGATGTGGTGTACGCGCCAGGACTGCAGAATCTGCCCGAGTTCGAAGCGATCATGGGGGATCGTCGCGAGCAGTTCGAGGCGGCGTATCCGGTCGATATCTCGGCGCCGGTCGACGACCGCCCGTTTTTCTTCTACATGCTGCACGCGCGCGACGCGTTTCGTATTTTCGGAAGCGGCGAAGAGATCGAACAGGGGGTCGTGCAGAACAACGTGCGCGCGATCTTCGTGCTGGTCGCGCTGCTCGGCATCGTTCTCGTCCTGACGTCGACCTGTATCATGCTGCCGCTCTTTCTGAGCGGGGGTGAGTCGTTTCCGCGCGGCGGGTCGAGCGCACTCTATCTTCTCTACTTCTTCTGTCTCGGGCTCGGCTATCTGATGGTCGAAATTCCACTCATGCAGCGCTTCATACTGTTACTCGGGCATCCCGTGAACGCGCTCACCGTCGTTCTCTTTTCGATGCTCGTCGGGAGCGGTGTCGGGAGCGTGCTTTCGAACCGCATCCCGGAGCGGCTCTTCCTGGTACCGGCCGCGATCATCGCCGTTCTCGTTCTCGTCTACGCCGCGATCGTGCCCCCGATTCTCGACGCTTCGCTCGCGTTTCCGTACTGGCAGCGCGTGCTGCTCTCCGTGGCGCTGCTCACGATTCCCGCCGTGCTGATGGGGATGCCGTTTCCGCTCGGCGTGCGCCAGCTTTCGCGCCTGCGCGAAGGGATGCTGCCGTGGGTGTGGGGTGTGAACGGCGCGACGTCCGTCTGCGCGTCCGTGCTGGCGACCGTGTTCGCGATCTTCATGGGATATACGGCCGTGCTCATGATCGGCGCGGGGACCTACGCGCTGGCCGCGGTCACGCTCCTGCTCGTCCGTTCGCGAGAAGCTCGAGAAGCGAGTGCATCGTCCGGCCCGTAACGCCCCAGATGTCTCCCGACTTCGTAGGATACCGCAGATAGCGCCCGCCGATTTCGGCCGGGTGCCGGCCCGAGTAGCCGTGCCGCGCATGCTGGTCGAGCAGCGTTTCGAGCTCCAGGGTGACGATTTTTTCGATCTCGACAGGGTAGGGGACGGGCGTCCGCACGCCGTCCCAGAGCCCGACGAATACGTGAACGGAGGTCATCGAGACCTGCGTCGGAAAATGACCGAGCGACCCGAGGGTTTCGACTTCGCCGCGCGGAATCTGCAGCTCCTCTTCGAGTTCGCGGTACGCGGCGTCGAGATCCGACCCGTCCTCCGGCTCGATGAACCCGCCGACCATGCCGATCTGGCCGCTCCACCGATAGCCCGGAGTCGTCTTCTTCTTCACGAGAAGAATCTTCGTCACGTCCTCTTCATATAATAGAAGGAACGACGCGGCGCGCCGCTCGCGATCGGCAAAGCCGTCCGGATCGTCCGGGTGTTCCGCGAGAAGGCGGCCGATGAGCTTCTGGTCGAGCGGAGAGATCACACGAGTTCCTTTCCCTGCCCATTGTACCCTGCTAATCTAGCCGCATGCGAGCGGACTTCATGATCATAGGCGGGCAGAAATGCGGCACGACGAGCCTCGCGGCGCAACTGGGGGCTCATCCCGGGGTATCGTTCTGCCGCGAAAAGGAGCCGCACTGGTTCAGCACGGTCGACGCCTGGGAAGAGCGTCTTCCCGAGTACCACGCCCTCTATGACGTACGCGACGGCGCGCTCTACGGGGAAGCTTCGACATCGTACACGTTCCTGCCGGAGTACCCGGACGTGCACGAACGCCTGCATCGCTACAACCCGCATCTCAAGCTGATCTATATCGTGCGGCACCCCGTGAAGCGCGTGATTTCGCAGTGCGCGCACGACATGATCCGCGGGCGGATCAAGGGGGCGTACGAAGAGCACGTGCTGCGCGACCCGATGTACGTGAACCGCACGCGCTACGCGCATCAGATTCAGGCGTACCTCGACTGCTTCCCGCGCGAACAGGTGCGCATTCTGCTGTTCGAGGAGTACGTGAAGGATCCGCGCGGCGCGCTCCGCACGCTCGGCGAGTTCCTGGGTCTGGCGCCGGAGCCGTTCGAAACGATCGACGTCGCGCCGCGGAACATCTCCGCAAAGACCGGCTACCTCAAGAATTTTCCCGGCGCGGCCACGGCGAACCGGGTTCTCTCGAAAGCCCCGGGCCCGATTCGAAGAGCGGGCTCGAAGCTGCTGCTGAACCGGATCGACGAGAAGCCGGAGTTCCGACTCGAAACGCGGCGCGCGATCTGGAACATGCTCGAGGCCGACGTCGCCGCACTCGCGAAGATCATGGATCGTCCGCTCGATCTCTGGCAGCCGCCGCACGAGTAGCGACCGGGGCGCCCGCCGACCCTTCTTGACCCTCGACTCCCCGCGCGGGTACGCTTACCGCATGACGAACACGTATGAAAAGATCGACCTTACGATCGACGCCGGCCTGGCGACGATCACGCTGAACGCTCCCCCGGTGCACATTCTGGACGGTACGATGTGCGGCGAGATCACCGCCGCGCTTCGCGCTCTACGGAAGAACGCGGCGGTGAAGGTCGTGCTCTTTCGTTCGTCGGGGCCGAAGGCCTTTTCCGCGGGCGCGAGCGTCGAAGAGCACAGGCCCGAGCCCGTGGTGCAGATGCTCGCCACCTTTCATGCGCTGATCAAGGAACTGCTCGCGGCGCCGGCGCTCACGATCGCGGGAGTGCAGGGGGTGTGCCTCGGCGGCGGGCTCGAACTCGCCGCGGCGTGCGACATGGTGCTGGCGTCGGAGCGCGCGAAGTTCGGCCACCCCGAAATTCTGCTCGGCTGCTTCCCGCCGGCCGCCGGCCCGCTGCTCCGCCGGATCGTCGGGCGCCACAAGACGGCCGAGATCATCGCGTCGGGAGAGACGTTCGACGCGGCGGAGGCTCTCCGGGCGGGGCTCGTGAATCACGTGTATGATGAAGAGTCGTTCCCGGAAGCCGGCGCGGAATTCGCGCGCGGGCTCTGCGGGAAGAGCGGCGCGATTCTGCGCCTCGCCAAACGTTCGTATGCCGATCTCGACCGCGAAGCGATTTTCGCCGAGATCGATCGCAACGAAAAACTGTACCTGGACGAACTCATTCGAGAGCCGGACATGCTGGAAGGCATTGAGGCTTTTCTCGAAAAGCGTGCTCCCGCGTGGAGCGAAGGAACGGAATGAAGGACTTCGTCGCACTCGATTATTTCAACATGGAAGAGCTTTACTCAGACGAAGAGAAAGCGGTGCGGAACTCCGTGCGTGACTTCGTTTCGGACCGCTTCATGCCCGGCATCGAACATCACTTCGAAGAGTGCACGTTTCCGACCGAACTCATCCCGCGCCTCG
>JABDJQ010000429.1 GCA_013002425.1 Gemmatimonadota bacterium | reverse complement strand
TCCATGTTGCAGACGGTGATGCAGTTGTCGTCGCGGTCGCGCACGACTTCGTACTCGAACTCTTTCCAGCCGCGGAGCGAACGCTCGACGAGAAGCTGGCTCGAGAACGCGAAACCGGCGGTCGCTTTTTCCACGAGTTCGTCGGCGCTTTCGACGAAGCTCGACCCGAGGCCGCCGAGCGTATAGGCCGCGCGGAGCAGAATCGGGAAGCCGATCGTGTTCGCCGCTTCGACCGCCTCTTCGATCGTCTCGACGGCGCGGCTTTCCGCCACGGGTACGCCGATCTCCTTCAGTCGTTTCGCGAAGAGGTCGCGATCTTCGGTCAGCACGATCGTTTCGATGGGAGTTCCGAGCACGCGCACGCCGTGCTTCGCCAGCACACCCGAGTCGTGCAGCTCCACGCCGCAGTTGAGCGCCGTCTGGCCGCCGAACGAGAGCAGGATGCCGTCCGGGCGCTCGCGTTCGATCACGCGTCGCACGAAATCGGCCGTGAGCGGCAGAAAGTAGATCTTGTCGGCGAGGCCTTCGGAAGTCTGAATCGTGGCGATGTTCGGATTCACGAGAACGACTTCGGCGCCCTCTTCCTTGAGCGCCTTGATCGCCTGCGAACCCGAATAGTCGAATTCCCCGGCCTGACCGATCGTGAGACCGCCCGAGCCGAGGAGCAGGACCCTTCGGGGCGTTTCGTTCTCCCGCGTCATCGGACTTTCGCTCCCGGCATGCGTTCTCTCGTTCATGACCTTCGCGCCTTCACGTCCGCGCCTTCACGTTCGCGCCCTCATTTTCGCGCTCTCACTTCCGCGAGAAAATCGTCGAACAGATATGCGGTGTCGACCGGGCCGCAGACCGCTTCGGGATGGAACTGCACGGCGCGATGAGGACGGTCCTTCGCGCGCAGACCTTCGAGCGTGCCGTCGTTGCCGTTCTTGAACCAGATTTCCCAGCCGGGATCGAGCGATTCGCCTTCGACCGCGTACCCGTGATTCTGGCTCGTGATCGCCCAGCGTTTCGTGACGAGATCCGAAACCGGCTGGTTCTGTCCGCGATGTCCGAAGAGAAGCTTGAACGTGCTGCCGCCCGCCGCGAGTCCCATGATCTGGCAGCCGAGACAGATGCCGAACACGGGCTTCGGCGCTTCGAGCAGGCCGCGCACGCGACCGGCGAGATCGCCGAGCTGCTTCGGGTCGCCGGGGCCGTTGCTGAGCAGCACGCCGTCGTACTCGACGCGCGCGAGGTCGTAGTCCCAGGGCACGACCGTAACCGCCGCGCCGCGCTTCAAGAGGCAGCGCAGAATGTTGTTCTTCACGCCGCAGTCGATCACGGCGATCCGCACGTCGCCGGTTTCGGCGCCGTATGTGACCGGCTCCGTGCGCGAGACGGCGGCGACCACGTTTTCGCTCCCCGGGTCGTACCAGTCGGGCGCGCTTTCGCCGTCGATCTCGATCCGCCCGGGCACGCTGCCGTGCGCGCGCAGGTGGCGCGTCAGGGCGCGCGTGTCGACGCCGTGCATGCCGGCCACGTTCTGCTGCGCGAGCCATTCGCTCAGCGAACGGTCGGCGTTCCAGTGGTGATATTCGCCGTTGTAGGTAGACGTGACGAGTCCGCGGATCTGGATCCGCTCCGACTCGAAATGCTGCGGGATTCCGTTCGCGTCGCGCCCGTTCGAAGGCACGCCGTAGTTTCCGACGAGTGGATAAGTGAGCACGAGAATCTGACCGTAGTACGAAGGATCGGTGATCGCTTCCGGGTAACCGACCATGCCGGTATTGAAAACGACTTCACCGGCGACGGGCGTTTCGGCGCCGAACACGAAACCGGAAAAGCGCGCGCCGTCGCGGAGTGAGATCCAGGCCTTGCGGGGCGTGGCTTGCACGGGCAGTGATCCCTTCCGTTTACGACCCGATCAGGCCAGGTCGAGATCGGCGAGTTGATCTTCGTCGAGTCCGAAAAAATGGCCGAGTTCATGATAAACGGTAATCGTGATTTCGCGCACGAGATCCTCGCGGTTCATCGCGACGCGTTCGATGTTGTGCTGAAAGATATGAATGACGTCCGGGAGGCCGGGATCGCCCGCGTCCCGCTCGGGAAGCGGCACGCCGCGATAGAGCCCCAGAATCGTAGGGTCGAACGGCGGCGCCTCTTCGATCAGGATCTCCTCCTGCGGGAACGGCTCGACGAGAATCGCGACATTTCCGTCGCGGATCGCCGTCAGAAAGCGTTCGGGAAGCGCCTCGAGCGCCTCGTTCGCGGCCTCCCGAAACTCGTTCTCCTCCATGCGGAACGGCAGGTTGAATGTTTCGTCGTCGATCTGATGCGCGCGCAGGGCGAGTTTGTCCGATTCCGCGATGCGGCCGGAACGCTCCGCGAGGCGGCTCAGCACGTCGAGCGCCTCGGCCGATCCGTCGAATTTGAGCGCCTCTTTCGCGTACCGCGTGGCGCCGAAGAAATCGCAGAGCGCGAAATGAATGCGCGAAAGCGCGCCGAGGAACTCGCTCGAGTTCGGCTCGATGCGCACCGCTTCCTGATACGACTCCTGCGCGGAGATGACGTCGTCGAGCGCCCACTCGGCATCGCCCCGGAGCGCGAAGAGCTCCGAGTCGTCCGGGTACTCTTCGATCGCCTGATCGATCAGATCGAGCGCCTTTTCGAAATCTTCCGCCTCGAAAGGCTCCTCGATTTCGTGTAACCAGTCTTCGTAAGGCTTCGCCATGCGTTCCTGTTCCGCCCGGTGGGGCTGTCTGTTCGAGCTGATCCGGCCGTCTGCCGTCGTGCCTCTATTGCAGGTACCGTTACAGGTACCGATTGTACGTACCGTTACAGGTACCGCTTGAACCAGCCGACGATTCGATTCAGCCGTTCGAGCCGGTTCTGTGGTTTGCCGCCGCGTGAAAGGCCGTGCGATTCCCCTTCGAAGCGTACGAGTTCGGTCGTTCTTCCTAGCACCTTGAGCGACGTGAAGAGCTCTTCCGCCTGTGCGATCGGGCAGCGATGATCCTGTTCGCTGTGGATGATCAGGAGCGGCGTCTTGATGTCCTTCACGTAGAAGTTCGGCGACTTCTTCAGATAGTGCAGCGGGCGGTCCCACGGCAGCCCGCCCATTTCGTACTGGTCCTCCCAGCCGAAGTCGCTCGAGCCGAACTGGGTGTACCAGTTGCCGAGGGCGCGCTGCGAGACGCCCGCTTTGAAGCGGTTCGTGTGGCCGACGGCCCAGATCGTCATGAATCCGCCGTACGACCCGCCGAGAATGCCGAGGCGCTTGCCGTCGACGTACGGCTTGCGCACCATCGTGT
>JABDJQ010000416.1 GCA_013002425.1 Gemmatimonadota bacterium | reverse complement strand
GTACGAGAACAACTCCGACAACTGGCTGCAGTCGCCTTCGATCGACTGCACGGAATACACGGACGTCAAGCTGTCGTTCCAGCGCTGGCTCGCGGTCGAACGTTCGCAGGGCCAGCAGTGGGACTGGGCGCGGGTGCTCGTGAACGGCAACATCGTCTGGGAGAGCCCGTCCGGCGCGAATCTGATCGACGCGAGCTGGACGTTCCAGGAATTCGATATCAGCGCATACGCCGATAACAATCCGAGCGTCGTCGTGCGGTTCGAACTGCACTCGGACGTCTCGCTTTCGTTCGGCGGATGGACGATCGACGACTTCAAGTTCACGGGAATCGGGCCGCCCACCGCGACCGACGTCGCGGGCGCCGGCGCGGTTCCGGGGACCATGCGCCTCTTCGCGAACACGCCGAATCCGTTCAATCCGACGACCGCGATCCGGTTTTCACTGGCGGCCGCCGGCGAGATCGACCTTGCGGTCTACGATATTGCCGGGCGGCGGCTCAAAACGCTCGCCGCGGGCGCGTTCCCCGCAGGAGATCACCGTGTCGAGTGGACCGGAGTCGACGACACCGGCCACCCCGCGGCGTCCGGCATCTACTTCTACCGGTTGACCGGCGCGACAGGCGCTGCCGAGACGAAGATCCGAAAGATGCTCCTCGTCCGCTAGCGCATCTGCTGATACAATTCCCGCGTTGTGAACAGCGCGTACGATCAGCCACGGAATCGCCCGTCTCGGGCGCGGAATCGCCAGGAAGCTACGTCCCGGCGACGCGCGTGCGGCATCGTCTGCGCGTTTCTGATCGCGACTGTCGCGACCGTCGCGGCTCTCGCGCCCGCCGCGCGCGCGGACGAACCGCGACTCACGGTACGCGCCCCGCTCGGAGCCGAGATCCTCGTCGACGGGAACCTGATCGGCCGGGCGCCCATCCCCCCGATCACGCTGGTCGAAGGGAAGCATGAAGTCGAAGCCCGCCTTCGCGGCTACATGTCCCGCACGGCCGGCTACTACGCCCGCCCGATCCGGGGCGAATCGCTCATCTTCTATCTCCATCGTAAAACAAAGCGCGGCGCGCTGATGCGAAGCGCCCTGATACCCGGCTGGGGGTCGCACTACGGCGATCGTACGAGAACCGGGATCGCCTGGTTCGTGGCCGAGGCGAGCCTCGTCGCCTACGCGTTTTCGCAGGACTCGCAGTTCGGCGACGATCTGATCGCGTACGAGGCCGCGGTCGAAACGTACGAAGCGGCCGTGACCGACGAGGAAATCGCCGCGACCCGGCGCGACCGGGACGCCGCCTACGACGACCTGACCTCCACCGAGAATCGCAGGGATCGCGCGATCTGGGCGGCCGTGAGCGTCCACGTTCTGTCGATGGCGGACGCCTGGTTCCGCTTTCCGTTCGGCGACCTGCCCGCGCGCCCCACTCTCGCGTCGCACGGCGCGAACGGGGAATTCGCGACGGAAATCGCCCTCCGATGGGAGTTCCGATGATGAACCGGCGACTGTCCCACGCGATCCTGTTGATCCTGCTCGCGATGCCCCTGATGCTCGCGCTCCCCTCGTGCGACTCGAAACCGGACGCGCCCGGCATCACGAATCCGCTCGACCCGGATCACCCGGATACGGGTGGCGACGGGCTCGCGCCCGCGGCCGAGTACGACTCGACCGGGTTCGTGACCGTTTCGTGGAACGCGAACGCCAGCGCGGCGCTCTCCGACGTCGTGATCTATCGCCGGCCGGGCACGAGCGGCACGTTCGCAGTGCTCGACACGGTCCCGATCGAAAACGGCAGCCAGCAGGACGACTCCCCCTTCTTCTTCGCCATGAGCCAGTATCGCGTGGCCGGCCTCTCCGCGGCGGGTACGATGACCGACACGACCGGGCGCCCTGTCCTCACGATCGACGCGCCGCCTTCCGTCGCGTTCGGCGACCGCACGGGAATCGCGAAAACACGCCGGTTCCTGATCGCGTATCAGGCAGGTGACGCGGATTCCGTTCGATTCGTCGTGAACGGCACTCTGGCGGGCGCGCCGTGGATGCCGGTTACCGGCAGCATTCTCCACGAGCTCCCGGCAACCCACGACACGACCGTATTCTCGCTCCAGTTCCGGCGCGACGACGGGGGCGCGGGTGTGCTCTCGGACTCGATCGGCCGATCCGTTCGCCCCGTTCGCACCCGGGGAGCCATCACGGTCGCCGGCGGCGAACCCCGTATCGCCAGGCGGGATGTGGCGGTATCGCTGACGGGTGCGTTCGTCAAGCAGATCATCCTCTCCGAAAATGAAGTCTTCGGAGACGCGGGCGACAGCGTCATCACTCTCGACACCCTCGTGTCGGCCACCGAAGCCGCGTTCACCTGGCGATTCGAAGCGGCTCCCGGCACACGCATTCTTCGCGCGCAGTTCGCGAGCGACTTCCTGATCGACACGGTGGCGGCCGACACGGTAATCGCCGACGACCTGACCGACGTCTCGATCGCCCTCTCCAACTCGGACACCACGTTCGACTGCGCGAACCCCGTGACCCTCTCGGCCGTGGCGACACAGATGAATCTGAAGAAGGGATTCCCCGCAGACGGCTGGGAGCCGTTCAGAGAAGACGCGGTATGGGTTATCGAAGATACGACCGCTGGCGTGAAAATCGCCGAGGTGCTGTTCGCGAACGACTTCGTGAACCCCGCGCCCGTGCCCGCGCGCGACACCACCGTCTTCACGCTTCGCCCGTTCGGCGCCACGGTCGATGTTCCCGAGGACGCGACCGAGTTCGCGCCCGGCGACAGCGTGGGGATCCGGGGCTCGGTGATCGCGGCTTCATGCGCCGAAGCACCCGACTCGGTGTCCGTCTATCTCGACGACACGCTGATCGAACGCCCCGCCGCCTCCCCGACCTGGACCACGTTCGTCTTTCTCGACAGCGAGTTCGAGGACACGACCGAAGTCACGATCCGCGTGGAGGCGATGGACGACGCCGGCGCCACCGCATCAGACACGGTCCGTGTAACCGTGATCCCGTGACGCACACATAAGAAGGCCGGGCGCGACAGGGTAGCCGTACACGCCCGGCAGCACCCGATCACGATGGAGGGCAGAGCTCAAGTGACCGGGCCAAGCAGTATTCGATTGTCGTCTGGGAGAAAGGTGATGCGGCAAGGTGCGGGTGCATCTCCCGCGAGAATGGTGAACCGCAAATTACGTGGTCCCATTGGCCTTGTCAATAAAAAAGATCGGTAAATCCTCTGACTCGAGCCACGAACACATATATAATTGAAAGCAACCGTCGTTCACCCCCCTTTATGAAAAGCCGAAACATGCGCCATCTGCTGACGAGTTCTCTAATGATCGCCGCCCTCTCCGTTTCCGCGCTCGCGTCCTCCGACGCTGACGAACTGCGCGACGAGTTTCGCCGGGCCGAGATGGAGCGCCACTCCGGCTGGGCCGAGAGAGCGCAGTCGCTGAAACGCATCCCGATGCATGACCCCGTTTTCGACGTTTTGTACTACGAAATCGACATCACGCCGGAGCTGGCCGATTCGAGCATCACGGGGTCGGTGCTGGTCCGGGCGCAATCACTCGTCGACACGCTCTCTTCCATGCGCCTCGATCTTACGGACGAACTCCAGGTCGACTCGATCACGGGGAACGCGGCGGCGCATGTTCATATGGACAGTGTGATCACGATCACGCTCGACCGCACGTATGTCACGGGCGAGGAAGTCGATGTCACGGTTCACTACTCGGGCAAGCCGCGGCCGTTTAACAGGCGATACGGTTTGTCGTGGGGTCATCATGGCCTTCAGCCCGTGATCTACACCTATGTCGAACCGTTCTTCGCGAACTACTGGTGGCCGTGCAAGGACGTGCCGTGGGACAAGGCGGACTCATGCCGCGTTTCGATGACGGTTCCCGACTCGCTCTACGCCGTATCGAACGGAGTGCTCGTGGACTCCTCGGCCGCAGGCGCCGGCCACACGAAATACGAATGGATCACGCGCCATCCCATCACCACATACCTCGTCTCGATCGCGATCTCGAACTACACGACGCTTCACGGCGAGTACGAGAGCGTCGGGGGCGAAACCGTGCCCCTTCGAAACTACGTGTATCCGGAAGACGTGAACATTGCCGAAACCACCTTCGAAGGACTCCCCGACTACATGGCGCACGCGGAGAGCCTGTTCGGGGCGTACCCGTTCCGCGACGAGAAATACGGGCACGCGATCGTTCCCGGCATCGGGGCGCTCGAACACAACACCGTGACGACATGGGGGCAGCGGCTGCTTGCGTTCAACGGCGGATTCAACGACATCGTCGTGCACGAACTCGCCCATCAGTGGTGGGGCGATCTCGTGACCTGCGCCGACTGGCACGACCTCTGGCTGAACGAAGGCTTCGCCACGTATGTCGAAGCGCTCTACCGGGAATCGCGCTTCGGGCCGGACGCCCTCGCCAGCTACATGATCGGAAACGAATATCATGGCGCGCAGTCGGTCTACGTGTTCGACATCCCCGACGGCGGCGGCCTCTTCTCGTCCGGATATACACCCGCGATCTACGGCAAGGGGGGCTGGGTCCTTCACATGCTGCGCTACGAAATCGGCGACGACGCCTTTTACGCCGGGCTCGAGCGCCACAAGATCGAAGGCGTCGCGCGCGGCGGCATCGCGACCACGGAGCAGTTCCAGGATGCGATGGAGACGGAGAGCGGGCAGGATCTGCAGTGGTTCTTCGATCAGTGGGTCTACGATTCGGGCAGCCCGCGCTTCCAGGCGTATCCGTTCATGACGATCGCGGGCGACAGCGTCAATATTCGGATCGCGCAGACCGGCGACCGCTTGTTTCGGCTCAAGTTCCCGATCATGGCGGGCGACACGACATTCGTCGTCGAAACGTCGGACTCGCTGATGCAGCTCGCGTTCGCCACGTCGGGCGCGGACGACATCGAACTCGACTACAGGAACTGGCTTCTCGACGAGGGTTTCGATTCGGAGAATGACGCGAGGCTCACGATCGACGAATCGGGCGTCCACCCGAAACTCTCGTGGGAGATGCAGGACCCGTTCTTTTCAGGCGTCTATCTCTTTCGCGCGGACAGCGTGGGCGGGCCGTGGGAGCAGATGACGAGCGAGCCGATCACGGGCCGCTCGGGAACGTATCGGGTCGATCGTGTCACGAAGCAGGAGTACTTCGCGATGCGCGCGGTCTCGGACAGCCTCCCCGGCTTCTGGACGCCGCTTTCACGAACCGTGCAGAATCGCGAGCCGTCTCTGATCGATCTCGACACGGGAGACAAGCCCGGCGCGCCGACCTCGAACCCGTATGTGGTTTCGGATAACGGCGAGTACAGGATTCGATTCGACCTGCCCGAGCCGACCGCGGTCACGGTCGAGATCTACAACATCGCGGGAAGGCTGGTGCGGGAAGTGGCGTCAGGCCGGTCGTTCGGCGCCGGTTTCGACCGGGAAGTCGTATGGGACGGCAAGAACAATCTCAACTCCCCGGTCGTCCCCGGCGTTTATTTCGTCCGCTTCGAAGCGGGTGGTTTCGAGGCCATCCGCAAGTTTGTCGCCATCAAGTAGCGGCGGTCGAGCTCTCCGATTTCGGTTCCCGCGGTTTTCCGTCATCGGGCGCCGGCGCGTCGCCGGGATCGGTCGGATCGACGTTGCGAATCTCCACGACGAGGTCGCCGTCCTGCGCGTCCACCTCGAGCGTCGCCCTCTCACCCACGTCACCCGCGATCAGTGAACGCCCGATCCGGCTTTCGAGCTCGTGCTGGAGAAAGCGCTTCAGCGGGCGCGCCCCGTAAACCGGGTCGAACCCTTCCCGCGCGATCATGTCGCGCGC
>JABDJQ010000364.1 GCA_013002425.1 Gemmatimonadota bacterium | reverse complement strand
GGTGGGCAACGGGCGCCGGCACGGCCGTGATCATCGGACTGTCACTGTTTGTAATATTGAGCGGAGGCGTAAGCTGATGGAAGCAACAGCGAAGAAAGGATATCTGAGTGATGTCGAGGTGCGCATTCTCGGCTGTCTGATCGAAAAGGAACTGACGACACCCGAGTACTATCCGCTGACCGTGAACGCGCTCACGAACGCGTGCAATCAGAAGTCGAACCGCGACCCCGTCGTCATGTATTCGCAGATCTCGGTGGAACAGACCGTGCGCGGCATGCGTGACAAGGGACTGATCGTCGAGGTGGACGGCGCGGGGAGCCGCACGCGCAAATACCGGCACCGTTATCGCGACCTGACGGGTCTTTCGCACGCGGAAACCGTGGCGCTTGTGGTACTGATGCTGCGCGGGCCGCAGACGGTGGGCGAAATCCGCGGGCGGAGCGGCCGCATGCACGAGTTCGACGGACTGGAGGAAGTGACGCGCACGCTCGAAGCGCTGCATGAACGCGATCCTTCGCTCGTCGTCAAGCTGCCGCGCCAGGCGGGCCGCAAAGAGAACCGCTACATGCATCTGCTCGCGGGCGAGCCCGACATCGACGAACCGGCGCCTGAGCCGAGCCGCGCGGGAAGCGCCCTCGTTCCCGAATACGACGAACGGATCGACAAACTCGAAAACGAAGTACGGGAGCTGCGCGGCGAGATCGCGGCGCTCCGTGAAGAACTGAAAACGTTTCGGACTCAGTTCGAATAAGGAGAACCGATGTCGAGCACGATTGACTATGCGAAAAAGAATCAGGACCGGTTTCTTACGGAGCTGACCGATTTTCTGAAGATCCCGAGCATCAGCACGGACGACAGCCGGAAGGGCGATGTGCGGAAGGCCGCCGACTGGCTCGCCGGCGCGATGAAGAAGGCCGGGATCGAAAACGTGAAGGTGCACGACACGAAGCGCCACCCGATCGTCTACGGCGACTGGCTTCACGCGGGCGACGACAAGCCGACGGTGCTCGTCTACGGGCATTACGACGTGCAGCCGCCGGAACCTTACGAACTCTGGACCACGCCGCCGTTCGAGCCCGACATTCGCGACGACTATCTTTACGCGCGCGGTTCGTGCGACGACAAGGGCCAGCTCTACATTCACGTGAAGGCGGCGGAGGCGTATCTCGAGTCGGAAGGCAGGATGCCGGTCAACGTGAAGTACATCTACGAAGGCGAGGAAGAGAGCGGAGGCGAAAGCCTGGAAGCGTTTCTTCCGGCGAACAAGGAACTGCTCGCGGCCGACGTCGCGCTCATTTCGGACACCTCGATCCTGAGCGCCGAGCAGCCTTCGATCACCTACGGACTGCGCGGCATGTGCTACGTGCTGATGGACGTCACGGGCCCGGCGCGCGATCTGCATTCGGGCGGGTTCGGCGGCAGCATCGACAATCCGCTGAACGCGCTCTGCCATATCATCGCGAAGCTGAAGACCGAAGAGGGCCGTATTCTGATCCCCGGCTTCTATGACAAAGTGCGCCCGCTCTCCGACGACGAGCGCAAGGTCCTCGCGGATTATCCGATCGACGAAAAGGTATGGCTCGAAGAAGCGGGGGCGCCCGCGCTCTGGGGCGAGCCGGAGTACGGACTCGCGGAGCGTCTCGGCGCGCGGCCGACACTCGACGTGCACGGGATCGTCGGCGGTTATACCGGTCCGGGCGCAAAGACGGTGCTCCCGGCGCACGTGCATGCGAAAGTTTCGATGCGTCTCGTGCCCGACCAGGAGCCGGACGAAATCAAAGAGCTCTTTACCAGCTACGTGAACAAGATCACGCCCCACACGGTGCGTGTCAAAATCGAAGCCGAGCACGGCGCGCCGGCGAGCATCGTCGATTACAACACGCCGGCCATGAAAGCAGCGGCCCGCGCGTACGGCGAAGTCTTCGGCAAAGAACCGGTGTACGGTCGTGAAGGGGGATCGATCCCCGTGGTCGGCGAGTTTCAGAAGCATCTCGGGCTCGAAACCGTGCTGATGGGCTTCGGTCTCAACAGCGACCAGATTCATTCGCCCGACGAACGCTTCTACCTGCCGAACTTCCGGCGCGGAATCCAGACGGCGATCGTGTTTCTGAAGGAGTACGCGAAGCTCGCGTAGATCGCGGCCGGGCGCCGCGCGCGTCCCGAAACGAGAAACGGTTCATGAGAAAGATCGGAACACTCCCCGAGTCGAGCGCGACGCTCTTTCGCGATTTCCTGTTTGCCGAGGGAATCCGGAGCGACGTGCGTGAAGATTCGGATGATGCGTTCGGTATCTGGATCCTCGCAGAGGACGATATCGAGAAGGCGAAGGCTCACTTCGCCAGCTTCGAAGAAAGCATGGACGACCCCGCGGTGAAACTGAAGGCCGATGCCGCCGGTCGACAGCGTCTGCGCGAGATCAAAGAGGCGAAGGAATCATTGAAGCGTTTCGAGCGCCAGGAAGACAACTGGCACGAGCGCAACATTGCCGGGATCGGGCACTTCACGTTCGCCCTCATCGTGATCAGCGCCATCGTGGCGGTGCTCACGCGGCTCGGCACGAACATCGATCCTGTACGCTTTCTGTTCATTTCGGAACGGATCCCGCCGCCGGGAACGCCGTGGTGGGCGGGGCTCGTCGAAGTGCGTTCGGGCCAGATCTGGCGGCTGATCACGCCGATCTTCTTTCACGGCGGCATCCTGCACATTCTGTTCAACATGCTCTGGCTGAAGGATCTCGGGAGCGCGATCGAACGGCTCCAGGGAACGCGCGTGATCGCGCTTCTCGTGCTCGGCACGGCCGCGTTCTCGAACATCGCGCAGTACGCCGTGAGCGGGCCGCGATTCGGCGGCATGTCGGGCGTGGTGTTCGCGCTGCTCGGTTACGTCTGGATGAAGAGCAAGTTCGACCCGTGGTCGGGGTATTACGTGGCGCCTTCGACCGTGGCGTTCATGATCGGCTGGCTCGTGATCTGCTTCACGGGGCTCGTCGGTCCGATCGCGAACGGGGCGCATCTCGCCGGGCTCGCTGCGGGATGCGCGGTCGGGTATGCCGGCGCTAAGTTTCGGCACGGCGCGTGAGATGCGTGACGCATTCGATGTGCGCGGTGTGCGGGAACATGTCGACCGGGCGTACCGGGTGCACGTCGTAGCCGGCGACCGCGAGTCCGTCGAGGTCGCGCGCGAACGTCGACGGATTGCACGAGACGTATACGATGCGCGCCGGCCGGAAACGGGCGAGGCTCGCGAGCACGTCGGGGTGCAGCCCGTCGCGCGGCGGGTCGAGATACACGCAGTCCGGTTCGGGCAGTGACGCGAGATCCGCGCGCTTGCCGAGAACGTCTTTCATGTCGGCCGCGAGGAACGAAACGTTTTCGATGCCGTTCGCCGCGGCGTTCTTTCGTCCGAGCAGCACGGCTTCCTCGATCAGTTCGATTCCGATGACCTGCTTCGTCCGCTTCGCGATCGGGAGCGAAAGCGCGCCCGCGCCGCAGTAGAGATCCCACACGACGCTCTCTTCCGTGAGTTCGCCTCGCTCCAGCGCTTCTTCGAAGAGCCGTTCCCCCTGTCGCGTGTTCGTCTGAAAGAAGGTGTTCGGCCCGATTTCGAACGAAAGGCCGAGGAGCGTTTCGCGAATGATCCCGTCGCCCGTGATCGTGCGCACGTTTTCGCAGTAAGCGACCGAGGATTTGCTCGCCGTCGTTCCGTGCAGCAGCGTCGTGACCGGCGCGCCGCACGCGCGGATCGCGTTCAATACTCGTTCGGCGCCGCGTTCCTCCATCGACCCCGGCTCGAACTCGTTCGTAACGAGATTGACCATCCACTCGCCGGTGTTCGTTCCCGAACGAATCAGCAGAAAGCGCCAGAAACCCTCGTGCGATTTCGTGGAGTACGCCATGATGCCCGACTCGCGCGCCGCTTCGCGCGCGGCAACCAGGATGCGCGAGCCGTCTTCGCTCTGCAGATGACAGCGGTCGATGTTCAGCACGCGATCGAAACGCCCTTTGATATGCAGGCCGAGCGCGAAGCGATCGAGGGCGGCGTCGGTGCCGATCTCGTCGTCGTTCAGCCAGCGCGCGTTGCTGAACGAGTACTCCATCTTGTTCCGGTACTCGTACGGCGGGTCGGCCGGAATCGGCGCGAGGATCTCGAGATCGCGCAGATGCTCCGTACGTTCGAAGATCTCGCGCACCTGTTCGTGTTTGGACGAGAGCTGCGCGTCGTACGCGAGGTTCTGATGCAGGCAGCCGCCGCATAGACCGAAGTGGTCGCAGCGCGCGGGCACGGCGAGCGGGGACGGCTCGATCACGGACAGGATGTCCGCTTCGGCATGGCTCTTCTTTCGTCGCGTGATGCGCGCCTCGACACGTGAGCCGGGGAGAGCGCGGTGCACGAACACGGTATAGCCGTCGATTCGCGCGATCCCCCTGCCGCCGAAGCCGAGTTTCTCGATCGCGAGTTCGACGACTTCGCCCTTCTTGACCGGGTAGACGTTGTTCATGCGGGATCGGCCAGAAGGTCGTGCGCCCGGGCGGAGATCGGGACGATTTCCTTCACGCCGCCGTTCTCGACCCAGAGCGCGTGTTCCGCCAGGTTGACGGTCGGGCATACGTGACGCGGGATGAGCTGCAGAAGCGATCCGCGGGCCGGAGGCTCGGCGCCCGCGGGAATGCGGATCCCGATGTGCTCTTCCGTTACATGCTCGACGAAGTAGTCCGGATGCCCGAGCACGAAAGCGACGGGCG
>JABDJQ010000317.1 GCA_013002425.1 Gemmatimonadota bacterium | reverse complement strand
TGCTCTTTCTCGCGGCAGACGACTACTCGAAGAACGCGGACCCCGTTTTCCATGTCGTGCAGCGTGGCGAATCGCTCGAGACGATCGGGCAGCGTTACGGCGTGAGCGCGCGGCAGCTGGCGAGCTGGAACGAGATCTCTCTGCGCAAGACCCTTTACCCGGGCAATCGCCTCAAGGTGTACTCGACGCCGAACCCCTGATCGCGGGCGCCCTCGGTCGCGGGCGCCGTGTCAAACCATGCGGCGCGCTACCGGCCGTTGCCGAAGAGCGCGTTCCAGGTCTTCTGCCCGCGAATCGTTCCCCCCCCCCGGATCGTCCAGTCGTCTTCCACGCGGACGTATTCTCCGAACACGCGCCGCTCTGCGTGCGGGATCCACTCCAGCCTGACTCTGCCCCCCGAGATCTCGCTGACCTCGCCCGCGAGGAAGGAGCCGCCGTACGTGCCGGGTTCGCCCTGCGGCTCGAGAATCGTCCTCTCCCCCTTGCGCGTATGATCGAACTCCGCGACGAGTTCCAGCCAGTACGCCGGCCGCGCGGTGAGGCGGGCGCGCGCGCGGTCGCCGTCCGGGCCGAGCGGGCTTCCGAGTGCGGCATTCCCGTAGGTGTAGCGGTTCCACGGATCCTCGTGCACGTAAACGAGATTATTGAGCCGCGTATACTCCAGATCCAGAATGCAGGGAACGGAAAGCGGCAGGTTCTTGATGCGCGTCCCCGCCAGAAAACCGATCTGATTCGGCTCGAGCTGTTCTTCGTACTGAAAATCGTCGAGCAGGAACTCGCCGAACGCATCGATCCACTCGTTCATATGGAAATAGAAATCGAGCGACCAGAACGGATTGTCGTTTCGGCCGCCGTTCCATTGCACCGCGTACGACAGCAGGAGCGGATTCGCGTATCCCCAGTCGAGGCCGCGATCCGGGCCGCCGTAAACGATCGTCTCCGTAAGACCGACACGCAGCCGTTCCCTGATCGTGAAGGCGATCCTGTGCGCGCCGAGCCATCGATCGGCCATCCGGGTCGTGGAGCCGGCGACAAGGTTCCCCGCCCCGGCCGGCAGCGGAATCGCATCGAGAGGCGCGGTAAAGGCGGTGAAATCGAGCGGGCCGATCGAACCCGCGACGCCGACCTGATCGAACGAAGGCGAATGCCCCTGCAGGATCAGGCTCGATCCGTCGAGCCCCACCCCCCATGCGGGATTCCGCCTGCCGAGCCAGAGTCGCACGACATCGAGATCGATCGCGAAGTACGCGTGCGTGAACTGACCGCTGATCCCGTGCTTCCATTCGACTCCGAGGAAGTCGCTGTCTCCGAGGCCGTCGCGGTCGACTTCCACGCGCTGGTGCCACGTCAGTCGCTCGTGAGCCCGGATTGCGCCCGCGGCCGTCACGGTCGGCCTGAGACGCGCCTCCTGATCCGCGATCAGATGCAGGGACGCACGGGCCGATGCCACACGCTCCGCGGCGGACGGCGCGTCGCGTTCGTCGCGCAATTCCTGCTCGAGCTCCTTCAGATAATAATCCGCCAGGGACCCGGGATCGGCCGCGCCTCCGGCCCTTGCCCTCGCGACCGCGCGCGCGAGGGCGCCGCGCTGAATCGGACGCGTGAACACGTCGATCGAATCGAGTCTGATAAGCGCATCCAGATTGCGCGCTGCGGTCTCGATTCGATCGCCGCCGGGAATGTCCTCCTCGCCCGTGGCGTGAACCCGGGCCGCGGTCGCAAACGAAAGAAGCGCTACGAGCAGAAGCGCGTGGAGCAGACGAGCGCCAGGCAGCGAACCTTCTCGTGCCCCGCTTCGCGAAGCGCCTCCGAAGCGGCGTGCAGGGTGGCGCCCGTCGTCACGACATCGTCCACGAGCAGGATCGGACGCCGCGCCTCCCTTTCTTCCCGCGCAAAAAATGCTCCCTTCACGTTCTTCCAGCGCTCCGCGGGTTTCAGCTTCGTCTGCGAGCGGCTCGCTCCCGATCGGGCCAGCAGCTTCGTATCGAGCTCCACATCCCACCGGCGGGAGAGGGCGCGCGCCAGCAGCTCCGCCTGGTTGTACCCGCGTTCTCTTCGTCTCGTCCCGGTCACCGGCATCGGTACGAGCTTCATGCCGGCGTCCGGGCGATAGCCGCGCGCTTCGAGCAGTTCCGCGAGTTCCGAACCGAACGTCGTCCCGAGCCGCGCATATCCTTGATACTTGAATTTGTGAAGGAGTATTTCCCATGTGTCGTTCCAGGACCAGCCGACATGAACGGCCGGAGTCATGTCGCGATGCGAGCGCGGATCCCGGCCGAAAAGAACTTCGCTTACGGGATCGTGCCTGGCCCGCTTCCAGCACCGGGAACAGATGAGCTCGCCCAGACGGGGGGTGCTCCCCTCGCAGACGACGCAAAGCGGCGGATAGAGCAGCGTAGCCAGAAAACGAAACACGAGGACCTCCGACGCGGAATCCGCTATCGGTACGAGTCCTCGAGTGCGCGCATCATAACGGATCGAGGAGGGCGCCGTCCAAACCAATGGTAGAACGACTCGCGTCCCTGTTCGACGAGCATCAGCGAACCCTCTTCCGCGGGAACTCCGAGCGAGCGGGCGTCCTTGACGAGCGAGGTTCCGCCCGGCTTCACGACGAGATCCGTGACCGCACGCACGCCGCGGAGAAACCGCTTCCCGACCGGCTTCGCATCGCGCGCGTTCTGTCCGAGAGGCGTCGTATTCACGACGAGGTCCACCGCTTCTTCTTCGCGCGCCCTCCAGGCGATCGATTCTCCCGCCACGCCGAGCGCGCGGAGCAGCGCTTTTCCGCGCGCGGGCCGGCGGCACGCAACGCGAACGGACGGCACTCCCCGCTCGGCAAGCTCGACGAGAACGGCGCGCGCCGCCCCTCCCGCGCCGAGAACGAGCGCGCTCCGGATGTCCCGCACACGCAGTCCGTTCAAGAGCGCACGAAACCCGGCAAGATCCGTATTCTCCCCCCGCAGACTTCCCTTTCGGTTCACCACCGTATTGACCGCCCCGATCCTCTTCGCGCTTCGCGAGAGAGAATCGATATGCCGGATCACCTCTTCCTTGTGAGGGATCGTCACGTTCACGCCGGGCATGTCCAGCGCCCGGACCGCCTCGAAGAACGCCCCGAGTTTTTTCCGCGTGACCGAGAACGCGACGTACCGACAGTTCAGACGCGCATGCGCGAGCGCCGCATTCTGAATCGCGGGCGAAAGCGTGTACGCGATATTCTCCCCGAGAACGCCGAGGATTCTCGTTTCTCCGTCAATGGGATTTCGCAACGGAACGCCCCCTCAGGAAAAAGAGCGCGAGGCCGACCGCGACCATCGCCAGACTGACCAGCTGCGTTCCCGAAAACGCATGTCCGGCGAGCCGCACCGTCGTTTCGGGATCGAAATAGCGAAGCAGATCCTGGAGATAGCGATTCGCGCCGTACAGCATGATGAACACGAGCCAGAGCTGTCCGCGGCCTCTCAGTTTCGGTTCGACCGCGAGCAGAATGCCTGTGAGCGCGAAGCCGAATGCCGCGTCGTAAAGCTGGCTCGGATGAATGGGAATGCCGGGGTACTCGCGTCCCGCGGCGCAGGTTGCGGGAAAGATCGTGCCGGTCCAGAACGAGGTCGGAACGCCGAAGCAGCACCCGTTCAGATAGCAGCCGACGCGCGTGATGCCGATTCCGAGCGCCACGAGGGGCGCGCAGATATCCGCGGCGAGCCAGAACGAAATCTTCTTGTACGAACAGAACAGAAGCGACCCGACGATCGCTCCGAAGATCCCTCCGTAGAGCGTAAGCCCGCCTTCCCAGAGCTTGAAGATGCGGAGGGGGTGGCTTCCGTATTCGTCCCAGAACGGAATCACGTAAGCGAGCCGGGCGCCGAGCACGGACGCGATCAGGATCGCGACCACCAGGTCGGTGAAGACGATCCCGTCCATGCCGCGCTTCTCCGCGCGTACCTTCCCCCACCAGATGCCGATCGCGAAAGAGATCGCGATCAGAAGGCCGTACGAACGAACGGGGAACGGACCGATTTCGAACAGAGTGGGAAACACGCGCGCGCCTTTCTGAGTCAGTACTGGTTTCTGCGGAGACCGACTCCGAGTACGGCTCCTACCGCGAACAGCGTCGTGCTGAGCGACGATCCTCCGTAGCTCACGAGCGGCAGCGGGAGCCCTGTAACCGGGACGAGACCGATCGTCATTCCCACGTTGATCATCACCTGGAACGACAGGTAGCTGAAGAACCCGACGACCATCAGCGACGCAAAGCGGTTCTGCGCACGGAGCGCGATCAGCAGCATGCGTCCGAGCAGTACAGTGTACAGCAGCAGGAGAACCGAGCACCCGACGAAACCGAACTCCTCGCCGACGACCGAGAAGATGAAGTCCGTGTGCTGTTCGGGAAGGAACGAAAGGCCCTTCTGGGTCCCTTCGAGATACCCCTTGCCCCAGAACCCTCCCGAACCGATGGCAACCGCGCTCTGAATGATCTGGTACCCCGCCCCGAGCGGATCGTGGCTCGGATCGAGAAACGTCAGAATACGGTTCTTCTGATAATCGTGAAGTCCGTTCCAGAGAACGGGAGCCGCGATTCCGACGAGCATGTTGACACCGAGCGCCAGGAACAGGAAGACCGCCGACGCGCGCGACAGGACGAGCAGCAGGAAGAGCACGACCAGAAAGAGAACCCAGGTCAGCAGATTCGAAGCGGCGAGCATACCGATCACGGGTGAAACCGCCAGAACGATGATTCGCGCGGGAAGCCCCGCCCAGAAGAGCATCGGCACGAGAATCGCGCCGAACACGAGAGCGGTCCCGAGGTCGGGCTGCTTCAATACGAGCAGGAACGGAACGGCGGCCAGAAGCACGGGCAGCGTGATCCAGCGCAGGAGCGACATCTCGGGTTTTCGATCGGCGAGAACGCGGGCGAGAATCAACACCAGCGCGATCTTCGAGGCTTCGGACGGCTGCACCGCGATCGGACCGACCGAAATCCAGCGATCCGCGCCGCCTGCGGGCGCGAACAGCAGGTAAAGGAGAAGCGCGATCATCGAACCGTAGAGAGGGATCGAAAGCGTGTCGAGCGTGCGATACGGAAGGAACACGGCCGCAGCGAGCGCGCCGAGTCCGATCACGGTCCAGATCAGCTGGCGCGCATGGTAGACGCCTTCGCCGCCCGTCGTCTTCCCCGCGCTGTAGAGCGTGAAGAACGCCATCGCGAGAATGCCCAGCAGCGCCGTCATCAGAATCCAGTCGAAGTTGCGAACCAGAAGGCGCGAACGGTAAGTCATCAGACGCCCTCCTTCGCCTGGAAGAAGCGGCGCAGAAACGCGCCCACGATCGGGGCCGCTTCGGAGCCGCCGTGCCCGGCTTCTTCCAGAATGCACGCGACGACGATTTCCGGATCATCGGCCGGCGCATACGCGACGAACCACGCATGTTCCACCCCGTGGGGGTTCTCTGACGTGCCGGTCTTCCCCGCCACGCGGATCCCGGAAACGCGCGCCGCCCCTCCCGTTCCCCTTTCGTTCTCGACCACGGCCTCCACCGCATCCTGCAACAGCGTGATCAAACGGCTCTCGACCGGCACATCCTGCCTCAGAGCGGGACGACCCGGCTTTTCGTTTCCCTCGGCGTCGATCACCTGAAGCAAGAGACGCGGCCTTGCGAGCGCCCCCGTTCCGATCGCCCCGAAAAAGCGGGCGATCTGCAGCGGCGTCGCCAGGATTTCCCC
>JABDJQ010000305.1 GCA_013002425.1 Gemmatimonadota bacterium | reverse complement strand
ACCGTGAAGAGTCCCAGGCACGCCCCGATCGCGAAGAGCGGCGCGAGCCGGAGGGCGTCCCTGCGTGGCACGCGCCCCTCTCTCCACCAGATGACGACGGCGATCACGGCCGGTAGTGACGCGACTACGGTCTTGGCGAGAAGGGCGCCGAGGAACAGAGCGCCCGAGGCCGCCAGAAGTCCGGCGCCGCCCTTCTCGCGATGCCGGAAATACGTCAGCATCGACCCGAGCGCGAGCGCGAGGCTCAGCACGTTCTTCCGTTCCGTGATCCACGCGACCGACTCGACGCATACCGGATGCACGGCGAAGAGAAGGGAGGCGGCGAATGCCCCGGGAAGGTCGAAGCGCCTCAGGATCGCTCCGACGAGCATGGCACTGATCGCGTGCAGCAGGATGTTCACGATGTGATAGCCGCGCGAATCGAATCCCCAGAGTCGCGATTCGATCCAGTAGGTGGTGTGCACGAGCGGATAGTACTGCGTGGTGGCGCCGGGAGTGAACCAGATGGCCCGCAGCCCTCCGGGTTCGGTGAGGGTGCGGTTTTCGGTCACGTAGGAATCGTCGTCCCACAGGAAATCGCCGTCCCACGCGGGGGCGTAGACGGCGGCCGAAGCCAGAAGCAGCAGCAGGAACCCGAGCGGGTTCGTTTTCGTTTGGGCGCTCACGGCCACAGATGGTAGCACAGACGATCCGGCGAATTCCCTTGACACCCTGTAGGGGGTTTCCCTAGTTTTGCGCCGAAGGAGCACCCCCCGTGTAAAGGCATGCGCAGGCACCGGAGCACCATGGCACAGCTTCCGACATATCCTCCCGCAAGATCATCACGGAACGGCAATCGCCGTATTTCAAATACCCCGTCCCTCCGCGTATTCGCCGAGGGCTTTTTTATGGGAATGGGAGGGTAGCGTACCGGGAGGAAGATCGATGAAGATCATCGCCATAGCGAATCAAAAAGGGGGATGTGGAAAGTCCACCACCGCAGTCAATCTGGCTGCTTCATTGTCCGAGCTCGAAGGACGGGTGCTGCTCGTCGACCTCGACCCGCAGGGCCACGCGTCACTCGGCCTCGGGATCGATACGGAACTTCTCGCGCTGACCGTGCGCGACGCGATCATGCATCCGGCGAAACCACTGTCCGCCATCAGGCTGCCGGCGCTCGAAGGCGTCGACGTCATCCCCGCCAACGTACTGCTTTCGACCGTCGAACAGGAACTTGCCGGCGAGGAGGGGAGAGAGACGCGCCTTCATGAGGCGCTTTCTGAAATCCGCGAGCAGTACGACTGGATACTGTTCGACTGCCCGCCGAGCGTCGGGTTCCTGACGATCAACGCGCTCGTAGCGGCCGACGCGGTCCTGGTGCCGATCGACTCGTCGTCGTTCTCGATGCACGGACTCGAACGTCTCCTCGATACCGTAGACCTCGTCGAGTCGAACGCGGGCAGGAAGCTGCCGGTTCACGCCCTTGCCACGATGCATAATCCGCGCACGAAGTACGGCCGTCAGTTCTTCGACGAACTGCGCGGAAGGTTCGGCGACCATCTCCTCGAAACGGTCATTCATCAGTCTGTCGTAGCCAAAGTCGCGGCGTCCCGCGGCCTCCCGATCGGCCGTGTGGCGCGCCACTCCAAACTTCACCAGGACTATCTCGCGCTTGCAACAGAGGTGGTCGAAGCGGCGGCGGCCGACGATCGGCCGGCCGCGTTCGAAGCGCCCGTCGCCATGCCCTCCGGCGGGCCGCTCGTGGTCGGGAACACGATCGAATTCGAACTGGAGGCGCCGGCGGAGTCGTCCGTGGCCGTCGTCGGCGAGTTCAACGACTGGAACGCGGCCGACGGCAGAATGAGCTACGACGCTCGTTCCGGGATCTGGCACCTGACGGTAGCGGTCACACCCGGCCGGCATCGCTATCGGTTCATCGTCGACGGCAACTGGGTCGAAGATCCGTCAGCGCCGTGCGAAGAGTCCGCGGCCGGCTATCGGAACTCGGTCGTCGAAGTGGCCGGAGCGCGTGTCGTCGAGTGAGTGGATCACGGACCCTTCGCGAGACGCACAGGGAGCACCTCGCGTCCGTCTATTTTTCCGGCGCCTCCCGTGCGCCGGCGCGGTGCCCCGCCCTCGTGCTTCTGCGCGACGAAACAGAAACCGCCCGCCTTGCGAACCGAATCAGGTCGCGCTCTCTCGAGGCGGGCGGCCTGTTTCTTCGGGCAACCCCGGTAGAGGGCGACCGCTTCACGCTCGACGACGGAACCGTCTGGACCGGGGGGCTCGCGCCCGCGGTCGAGCGTGTGCTCGGTCATCCGTCATGCGCGATGGTGCTTGCCGAAACGCGCCGACCGGGCATGACCGGTGATGCCACGGTCTGGTCATTCGACGCGGACCCTTCGTCAGTCGAAGCCGCCTACCGCGATCTGAAGCAACTCGCGCGCGCCGGCGAACTCCGTCTTCCGACGCTGCTGGCTTCGTCCCCGGACAAACGGTGGCTGCGGAAGCTGGCCCGCGATCTCGAGGGCGCGGTGCGCCGCTATCTGGGCTACAAAGTGACGGTATGGACGGATGAAGACGCACTGGCCGCGAGGATCGTTTCGCTCGCGGGGCGCGTCGCCGAGCGAAAGAATTCGAACGACCGCAGAACGCGCGTTGCCGCGCTGCTGGATGCGTGCCATGTCTGAACCTGCGCCGGACATTCCGTTCGATGTCCTGTTCCCGGACCGTGTGATTCCTGGCCGGACTCTGCGTCTGCTCCCGGCGCTTTCCGATCGCGTTCATGTCTGCGCGGACGAACGGGATCGGATTCATCTCGTCGCCGAAGTGACGGGAAACCGGGCCCGGCTCTTTCTCGAACTCGGCCGCGTGATCGCGCTTCTTCGCGGCGCCCTCGATCCGGCCGCGCTGTTTCATGGCGAGCGCAGCCTTCGCGGCAGCATCGAACCTGCCGTGCATCTCCTTTCGCTCCGCACGTTTCCGCGCGAACCGTTTCTCGGGCTCGGCGCCGGCACGATTCAGGTCGTGCTTCTCGGTGGCGACCGCGCGAACCTGCACGTGCGCAGACGGGAGCGATGGTTCGACGTGGAAGACAGGACACCGGAGTCGCCCGCACGAGCGGAGGGACTCTCACCCGAAGAGCAGCTTTTCTTCGACCGGCTGGGGCGGGAATATCGGGCCGCGCGCTGACCCGCGTCGCGCACGGCCGGGGTTCGCGATTGTGCTACGATCGCCGCATGTCCCGTGAGAAACCGCCATCCGTTCCCTATCGCGCGCCCCGTCTTCCCGGCGCCGATGCGCTGCGCGCTCAGTTCGACTCCATTCTCGAGTCGGGGATCTGGAACCGCGGCCCGATCGTATCCCGATTCGAACGCGAGTTCGCCGCGCGCGCCGGCGTGGGCGATGCCGTTCTCTGCTCGTCGGCGACCGCGTCGCTCACACTGCTTCTCCGCGCGGATGCGCCCGAGGGCGCGATCGTGATGCCGGCGCTTCAGTTTCCGCCCGTGTTCGCGGCCCTTCGCGATTCCGGCCACGAGGCGATCTTCGCGGACGTCGATCCCCGTTTCTGGACGGCGCGTTCGCCCTCTCTCTCGCGCGCTGTCGAGACCGCGGGAGTGAGCATGAAGTTCGTGAGCGGTTTTCTGGGCGCGCCGTCGTTCGGTGAAACCGCTTCGTGCCCGGGCGGCGAGGAGTGGGGTAGAGAACATGCGAAGCCGGTCTGGTTCGATTCCTGCCACGCGTTCGGCAGCAGCCTCGACGGGCGTCCGTCCGGTTCGTTCGGGCGCGCGGAAGTGTTCAGTCTTACGCCTTCGAAGCTCGTGATTGCCGGAGAGGGGGGCGTGGTCACGACGGACGATCAGGCGCTCGCGGAGGAACTGCGCGCCCTGCGTGATTACGGAAAACGCGCGGACGGTACTTTCGATCCGCGTGGCGCGAGCGCGCGCGCGAGCGAATGGACCGCCGGCCTCGCGCTGGCTTCGCTCTCCCTTCTCGGGGACGAAATCGACAGACGCAACCGGGTGATCGCCGTCTATCGCGAAGAACTCGCCGGAACGGTCGGAATCGAGTTTCAGGCGTCGGATGATCGGCTCATGGCGAACGGGCAGGAGTGCGCGATCAGAGTCGACGCGCAGGCATGCGGCACGAACCGCGACCGGTTGCGATCCGCGCTGCGGGCCGGGGGCGTGGAGTCGATTCCCACGTATCTGAAATGTCTCCCCGAACGAAGAGCGGCGTTCCCCGTGGCCTGCGCTCTCGAAGCCGAGCTCCTTCACCTGCCCCTCGGAATCGACGTCGACGAACGCGTCGCGCAGCGGATTGCGCGAAGCATCGCGGAGCAGGTCGCGGGAGAAACACCGGCGAGTCCGCCGTCATGACCACCCGCAGGCGTTTCACTCTTGCAGCGGCGCTGTTCGTGTTCGCATTCGCGGTGCGCCTCTGGCACATCGGCTGGGGCCTGCCCGGCGTATACGAAGAAGGCTTCGCGCTCGAACGCGCATGGGGCTTCTGGAACTGGGGGGGCGCGGGATTCGACTGGAATCCGCACTGGTTCAACTATCCCACGCTCTACTCCTACATGCAGTTCGCGGTGCAGTGGCTCGTACGAACCGCGGGTCCCTACGCGGACGCCGAAGCATTCCGCGCGGCGTTCACCGAGAGTCGCGCCGGTCTCGTTCTTCCGGGACGGATTCTGGCGGCGTTTCTCGGAGCCATGGCAGCGCCCCTCGTCTTTCTCGCCGCGTTTCGATTCACGACGCCTCCCGGCGCGACGCCCGCCGGCGCCCTTCTCGCGGGATCGATCGTCGCGGTTCATTCCGTGCATGTGGAGAAATCGCGGTTCCTGGAAGTCGACGTACCGACAGCCTTCTTTCTTGCCGTCGCTTTCTATTGTGTTTCGCGGTTTCTCGCGGGCGGGCGGCGCCTTGCGATCGTGCTCGCGGCCGCGGCCGTGGGGCTGGCGGCTTCGACGAAGTACCCCGCCGCGGTCTTCCTGCCGAACGTTCTCGCTGCTCCGTGGTTCGTGGCGGGCATGGCGACGCGCCGCCGCGTCGCTCTCACGATGCTGCTCGGCGCGGTCGCCCTCGCCGCGTTCTTCGCGGGAACGCCGTATGCGCTGCTCGATTTCACGGCATTTCAGGAAGGACTTCAGTTCGAGAGCCGGCACGTCCGGGTGGGGCATCTCGGTGGCCAGGGCGCGGGAATCGTGGGCGCCGCGCGCGCGTTCTCGACAGGCTACGGACCGCTGCTCTCGCTGCTGCTCGTGGCGTCATTCGTCTGGCTGATCGCGCGCCGAAGGAGGGAAGCGGCGTTGCTGCTGCCGGGGATCGCGATCGTATTCGCGCTGCTCGCTCTCAGCAGTCTGCAGCCGGCGCACTACGCACTCCCCGCGCTGCCGGCGGCCGCGCTCGCGATCGGCGTCTTCTACGGCGCATTCGTTCCGAAGATTCCCCGGTTCACCGGCTTCGCCGTCTTCGCTATCCTGCTGCTCTGGCCGGTCTCGGCCGTACGAGAACGCGCCGAGCTTCTCGCCGAAACCGATTCCCGCACGGCGGCGGCTGCCTGGATCGAGCAGAAGATCGCTCCCGGCCGGATCACTCTGACCGAAGCGCACGGACCCCAGCTTCTCGTTTGGGAGGAAACGGGAGGCGCCCGGCCCCGGTTTCGCGTTCTCACGATGCCGCTCTTTCCGGTCGAACCGAATCGCGCAGACCGCTTTTACGATCCGGCTTTCGTGAGAAGCGCCGAACTCGTGGTCACCGTGGGCGCGGTGCGGGAACGCTACGAGGCGGAGCCCGACCGATTCCCGCGGCAGGTCGCGACTTATCGCGAACTCGAGACGGCCTGGATCCCTCTGCACACGTTTCCGTCATCGGGACTCGGCAGTACGATCCGGCTCTACGGGCGGGCGAAGCGCACGTTCGCCGAGGCGCCACCGATTCGGTTCGCCCCGGAAGCGCGCGCCGATGCGGAGTTCGGGCAGTTCGCGCGTAACCTGATCCAGTACCTGCTGGACCGCGGCCGGAGCGACGAGGCTTTGCGTCTCGCGGAAGCACTGGCCGCGTTCGCTCCCGCGTTCGCGGAGAACCGCGCCCTGCATGCCACGATTCTGTCGAGTACGGAACCCGATCGCGCGCTCGCGATGCTGCAGCAGTCGTACGCCCAAAATCCGGACGACGCGACAATTGCAAAGAACCTCGCGGTCGCCTGCTTTCAGACGGGTGACTACGCAAGGGGAATCGCGGTCCTCGAATCGATGGTCGGTCGCGGCGCCGGAGACGCCGAAATCCACGGCAACCTCGCGAATGCCTACCTGATTACGGGGAACGACGCGGCCGCCCTCCGCCATTTCCGGCGTTTTCTTGCGCTGGCGCCGAATCATCCGCGGGCCCCGGAAATCCGGGAACAGGTGCACGACCTCTCCACGAATCCGTGACGCAGGGCGAATCCTCCCGGGTCCTGCCGCCCGATCCATACTCGCGCTGGTTACTTTGTAATCAGTTTGGGTATTCCGTTACCACTTGAAACGACGTTTCGCCTTGTCGCGCATGTTCTTATCCCGCCGCCCCCGATTCCGTTGAGCCTTTAACTACGCGGCCGAACGCAATTCCACGTATCTCTGTCCGTAATAATAGAGAGAGAACCCGGAATTGGTATTGTTCCTGCTCGGTAACCTGTTGGGTAGTTTAGGTCTCTCGATTTGGAAAGGAGTTCCGCGGATGTATGAAGACTGTCATTATTTTCTTCGTGCTCGGCGGCTATCTCACCATGGCGGTGATGATTGCTAGGTTGTGTGCGGTAAACGCCGACTGGGAACGGATTGCAAGCAAGTTCCCTCG